>CALVUM010000088.1 GCA_944363605.1 uncultured Bacilli bacterium | reverse complement strand
CTACTACATCAGTTTCTTTTAAATAATTTAATAATTTTTTACGACGTCCAACCATTTTTTGAAGACCACGTTTTGAATGAAAATCATGAATATGTGTCTTAAAATGTTCAGTCAAATTATTAATTTCCTCAGTTAATAAAGCAATTTGAACTTCTGTAGAACCTACATCATTTTTAGATTTTTGAAATTCTTTAATAATTTCAGCTTTTCTAGCTTTAGACATAGCCATATTTTATTCCTCCTTTTCTTAATAATCGGTTTAACCAAAGTAACATGAAAGAGGTTCATCGAAACTTCAGAAAAACTTCACAATGTAAGTATAGTATAAACTAAGGAAAAAATCAAATAAAAACCAAGCAAAACCCACTTTTTTCTATAATTTGTAAAAAATACTAATAAAAAAGTTATATTTTAGCATTTATACAAATTTTAAAAATCTGCAGTATATAAAGAACGAATTAAGAAATTTGACTAGACAAATTTTTAAAATTGGTTCTTTTTTTCTTTCAAAATCTTTAAATCTGCAATTTGACCTCTCTTTTTCTATTTGATATAACGGATTTGGAAAAGGAGAGGAAACAATTTTGAAATCAAAAATAACCGAAATTAATATGTTAAATGATGCAATGTTTAAAAGTGTCATAAGAAGTGAAGAAGCAAGACCCCTAGTTAATGAATTCTTGCATTATTTAACAAGTATTCAAATGGAAAAATTAGAAGGGGCTACATTTATGGGTGGAGAGATACCGAAAAATCATATCGAAGAAAAAGGAAAAATTTCAGATGTCTTAATTAAAGTAGAAAATTCTCAAATTATGATTGTATTAGAGATGAATCAGTATGAAACAAAAGAAATTTTTGAAAAAAATACAAGTTATGCCTATGCCATCAATACAATTCAAAATAAAAAAAAAAGAAAAAGAATACAAACCATACTTATCAATTTTGATGCATTTAATCCATTTGAAACAAAGAAACCTGTATTATGTTTTAAAATGCGAGATGAAGATGGACATGTAGAAACAGAACAACATTTATCCTATCATTTACTTCTTGAAAATAGTAAAGAAAATACCTATAATATAGCTAAGGAAATACTAGAATTTATGGATTTCTTTAAAAGATATGAAAGTATTCAGGAATTAAAAGCAAAGTATGAGGGAAAGGAAGGATTTAAAGGTATGGTAAAAAAGGTAGAAGATTTAACAGGCAATGGAGATTTCATTTTATACTATGATTTAGAAGAGAAACACAAAGAAGACAATGAAGGTTCTTATGAACTAGGAGTTGAACGCGGAAGCAAGCAAAAACAAATGGAAATTGCTAAAAAACTAAAAGAATTAGATGTACCAATAGACAAAATCATTACATCAACCGGTTTAACAAAAAAAGAAATCGAAGAATTAACATGATTTCTTTTTATTTGTTTCTAAAAAAGAATAAAGATTACTCTTCATTCGCCCCATATTTAATCTCAATAATTAAAGCATAAATCTCATAAATAAAAATTAAGAAACATGGAAGTAATACAATAAATAAAAATCCCCATTGTGAAGTAATAATACTTAAAGCGCTTCCAATCCCACTCATTACTTTTGTTGGTTTACCCGCAATAAACTTTAAAGAATAAGTATCCCCATTTTCAAAAGAAATAGATTCTTCATCCGGATAAATTTCTCCAATTTTTCCAATTTCTACATGAGCCGTTTTATTACTATCTAGTCGATAAGTAAATAAAACATCTCCAACTTGCATTCTATCAATTTTTTGAGATTCAACTACTACTAAATCCCCTTTTTCATACCCTTCGATACCAACCTCATCCGTAATAATAATTAACGATGTATTTCCAAATTGAGTCACATTATAATCATTTCTATTTAATAATAAAATCGTCATACATAAAGCAAAAGCAAAATATAAAACTCCAACAGTTGTAAATACAACCTTCTTAACTGTTTTCAAACCCTTCATCATTTACCTCCTAACTAATATTAGCACAAAAGAACTTTCTTAGCAATTCTTTTTGTCTAATTTTGACAAACTGCACTTTCAACAATTTGAAAAGAACTTGAATCAATTTTTTGGGAAAAATCAGTTTGATAAAACGTAAGTGGCAAACTTGTTTTCCCGTCTATTTTAAACGTTATTTCTTGAATGTACCCACTCTCATCTTCTGAAAAATTCTCGATATTTTTATCGAAATCAATCCGTAAATCAGTAGCATTCCAACTAAGTGTCACGCATTTTTCCTCTTGAAAAGAATTAATAACCAAAAGCCTTCCAGCAAAATCTTCATATTCATATTCTAAAGAAATTTCCCCTTCTAAAGTTGGATCACGATGTAACTCATATGTTCCTTTTAACGTTTTTTCATAAGGATTCATACTTTTAGCTGTTATTTCTACAGTAACATCCGTAACTTCTGTTCCATCATTTTTTAAAACATCAAAATAGATATCTGCAATAGCCTTTTCTTTTTTCCAAGTATAGCCATTTACTTCACATTCACTTTGAATATAATTAGAAACATCTACACCATCATTTTGATAATTCACGCATGTCTCATAACCAGAAAGTACTCCATTATATGTTGAAGAATCTGTGCCATTAAGAAAACAATTTGTATTCGAAGCATCGTCTCCAATTATAGAACACGTTACTTGATAAGTTATATTATAATCTGTTGCTACCAGATCATTTTCACTATTCGACAAAGAAAAAAGAACACTTTTTCCATCCCATAAATTATTGACATTTAAAACAGTTTCACTACCTAAAGATGAAGAAGAAAAATAAAATCCTTTTGACCCTAAATAATAATTCCATAAAGAATTAGAAACATATTTTGCATAAGTAAAACCAAAAGTAAAAAGGCCAAGTATTGAAAGAAAAATTAAACTAAAAAGAATATATTTCTTTTTTACTTTAAATCGCATGATTACCCCTCCGATTTCTGAGAACTTGTAATTTCCAAATCAATAAAATCTACTAAATCTGCATATAAAGAAGAAGAAAAAGTAGTTGGAAAAGTCACTTTTAACACATAATTATCTAAAACTCCATCTGCATGAGTCATTAAAAAAGATTCAGTATTACAAACAAGTTCATTATTAGCATTTCGACTGTAACTTTCATCACAAGTCATTACTAAAGTTTCCTCTTCTCCATCTATTTTATAAAGTTGAATATCTAAAGGCATAAAATGATAAGTCTTTAAAGTAAGTTCATAAAGTACCGAAACATTACTTACTACTCCATTATTTTCATTTGTCACAGAAAAAGGATATTCTAAAGTCTTTCCAGGCTCCATATTAACCAAATTCAAATTTATTTTATCTAATCGTTCCGTTTGAAAAATAAATTTAGCTAAATCTTGATCTTCCACATCTAAAGTAGCTTCGGAGGTAAACACAGAATATGTTACACCAGATAACATTAATATGAAAATGCCTAAAAATAGAATTAAGACAACTTTATATTTCATAAGTTCACCTCACTAGATATTTTTTTTGAATCTCGCCAACTTTTTTGGAACCATCATATAATTCAAATACAAATTGGTATCCAGAAGAAGTCATAAGAGATAAATCCAAATTAATCTCGTAATGATTAAAGCTTTCATCCGTTCCATCATAGACTTTTGCACTTCTTGTTATATAATAACTCGATGGTGAAGCAACGTCCAAAGTCGATGTCACATAATCTTGTAAATCTACCAATTGATAATCTTGGTTATATGCCGTCAACTCTTTCTTTTGGTATAAAGAAATACGAATATTAGGATCCGTTAAAGCTCCTGTATTTAATAAGTCAAAAGAAAGGGTTACATTTCCATCATTTTTATTTAAAATTCGCTTTTCTTCATCCGTTTTCACTTCTAAACCATAATCAAAATGGATGCTTTCTTCTGTTACAATTACGGAAATTGTTTGTTCATTATTACTAGAAACATTTGGATATTTCCCATCATATGATGAATAACCTCGAATATGTAAAAGATATTCACCAGAGGCTAAAGTCGTATTTGCTTCCCGTGTTGTAATCGCTAAATTAGCATTTGAATTTAAAATAGGCAGATAAAGAATTCCGTTATCCTCTGGATAATAATTCACATTATCAAGTGAAAACATCATAGTTTGTAAATATTCTTTTGAAAGAATTTCACCATTTAAATCACTAAGATAAACCATCACTCCAGCACTTTGATTTATAAAACGACTATCAATAATTGGATTTTCATATGTAGGATATTGAATTAGAGAATGGATAGTTATGTTAGTAATGGAGTCGCTATTATAATAGATAGTGTCTCCTTGACTAGCAAAAAACTCTACACTAGCCTCTTCATTCGGATAAATATTAATTGTTTTATTGTTTGCTAAAGTTCCTATTTCTTTAGTCGAATCTTCATTTCCAAGTACTACTGAAAAATGAATGGAAGAAAGTGTATTCTCGGTTTGTCCAAAATCTACAAGAATAGTAAAATCTTCATCAATAAATCCAGAATAAGCACTTTCTTGAAAATATTTTTCTTGACTTCCTGTTCCTATTTCCGTAAACAAAGTAAACGGAATTGTCGCATATTTCGTACATGCATCATCACTACAACTATCTGCATATCCATAATCCAATGTTTCATCCGTCAAGCAATACTGATAAACTTTTTCTCTTTTATGGTCAACTAAAATAATTCTCGTCTCTAGAGGTAAAAGTTCTTCAACAAGAAGTTGATGGGTAGCATTTGTAGGATAAGAATATTCGCTTTGATAAGTAAAACGTGCATGCACCATCGAATTTCCTGTAACAGCTACTAAGTCATCTCCATTTTCATTATAGCCACTACCAATAGAGGTTAAGGTATATCCTTCATAAGCTAAAATATCTGTATTTACATATGTAACGTGATTCGCCTGATCAACAGCTTTCACATATAAAATATTATTTCCTAAATTAGAAAAATTACCAGATTCCTCATAAAGATTCCATTCATTTTCTTCTAAATTTTCTAACTCTTCTAAAGTTAAAGATTCGTTTTGAATTGTATAAAAAATGTTGGCTACTAAAGAATAATCATCACTTGCTGTAATTGTAAAAGGTACCTCTTCACTTATAAAATATGGACTTAAATCTTCTTTATAAGTATCAAAACTCGTGTTTTCAATTTGAATAGAAACTTGTGGTCCAGATAAATCTACGACAAGTAAATCTGTGTTTAAATAATGGACTTCGTCATCTGGTAAAACTGCTTTTACATAAACAATATAAAAACCTTCTTCAGAAATTTCAATAACATCTCCTTTAGTATAGGAAACCCAATCCGTAATACTCTCAATTTCACTTGCTCTTAAAGGTTCATCTGCTTCGACAATTTTATAGTAAAACTCTTTAACTGGATGAACAGTAGATATCTCTTCAATACTAAAAGCCGTTGCTTTATCAAACAAAATAGAATCTAAGCCATAACCCACATTATTCCAAGTATAAGTTCCTACATGAATCTCGGCAACTGGATTTTTTGCATCATCAATATATAAAATTGGTAATTCTCCATCTTCAAACACCCATACGCGATTTGGTACTGTTTTTAAAGTAAGGATGTCAACAAATGGCCAAAAAGAGACCAAATAGCTACTACTTTGTAAATTTAAAAGTGTCGTTGTAGTAAAATTTCCGTTTACACTTCCGTCCATAACAGTATCTCCAGAAACTAAATAACTTCCTGATATATTCACGGTTGAATGAACAACTTGATTTATTTTATATAAAGTATTTGATGTATCAAAAGTCGCGTTTAATAAAACTCCCCCTGTATTTTCTAAAATATTGCCTAAAAGTCCTGCAGCACTTGCTCCCAACACTTCTCCGGCATTATAGCTTCTTAAAATTTGAACATCTTCATTACTTCTTTCAATAAGTCCAATAAGTCCTGCAGATACCTCTAAACTATTTACCGTTCCTATATTATAGGTATCTGCGATAGAAGTTGAATGAATGACACTTCCCATAAGGCCACCCGTATATAAAGTACCATAAAGATTCCCTTTATTAATTACATTTTTTAAAGTAATCCCATCTCCCTTACCAACAATACCGCCAAGAGAAGCAAAGCGAGATTGAATTACAATTTTTAAATCACTAAATGTAAAACTATCTTGTGCCTCTCCTAAAACCACTATGGGTAAAGAATAATCTAAACTGGTATCTAAAGAAACAGAAAAATCTCCTTCCAATATTTCCTCACCATTTAACGTAATACTAGAACTAGCATTTGATAAATGTAAATTTCCTGTAAGAACTACATTGGAAACGTTACCAAGTAAAACATTTTCCTTAAAAGACGTTTCTAAAGTTAAACTCTTACTCGTTTCATTTTCATTTAAAACAATTGGTTCCATAGATACAGGAAGTTCTTGAGTAAGATTTTTTACATCTTCTTTGTTCACAACATAGCCCTTAAAACTGACATTAGAAATCTCGCTCATCGCAGCACTTGAAGCAATTCCACCTGTAACACTACCACCATAAACCATAGCATTATCAATATATAAATTTTTAACATCACCCGTCAAATTTGTAAATAATCCAACCTCTTCATTCTCGCTTGTTACATAAGCCCCATAAATGGTATAGGAATTTCCATCAAATGTACCTGCGAAATTAGTTAAAGAAGGCAAAATTTGAATGGTTTTTGAAGCAACATCTTGTCTTTCAATATCTAAATATAATTCTTCTTCATACGCACTTACATAATAGGTAACATCATCCTCTTCATACCAAATACCATTGGTTTCATCATAAAAAAAAGTTCCTTTATTTAAAACAATATTATTTCCTAATTCAAAATAAACACCCGCATAATTAGTAGTTTCTAACATAGAAGCAAAATAAGCAAGTTCGCTTCCATCTGAAATAACATACGGATCTTTTAAAGTTCCACTTCCCCTACGATAACTAGTAGCCACATTTCCATTCCAAGAGGTATCCATATCTATCGGATTACGATGCTCGAATCGTGCGAAACTTGGTAAGGTAATTGATGCCAAAGCAAAAATAAAAATTAGAGCTACCAAATAAGTGATTTTAGGAATCTTGGCTAGTTTTTCTTTTATTTTCTTAAATCCATTCATAAGCTTACTTCCTTTTACTCTTCTACCATAGAACAAGTATAACATAATTCGTCACTTTTTGCACTTAAAAAAGCTATGATGTTAATTAAAAAGTCAATATTCGAATTTGTGTAAAATTTAAATTCGGATATTCGAAATGATTACAATAATAGACTCATATATTCCATATCTATAAAATGATATTTGTAGAATAGACAAGGAGGTAA
>CALVUM010000087.1 GCA_944363605.1 uncultured Bacilli bacterium | reverse complement strand
GATTTAAAGGTATGGTCAAAAAAGTAGAAGATTTAACAGGCAATGGAGATTTCATTTTATACTATGATTTAGAAGAGAAACACAAAGAAGACAATGAAGGTTCTTATGAATTAGGAGTTGAACGTGGTATGGAACAAGGAAGCAAACAAGAAAAAGTGGAAATTGCTAAAAAAATGTTAGCAAAAAATAAAGCCGTAGAAGAAATTGTGGAATTTACAGGCCTAACAGAAGAAGAAATCAAAAATTTAAATTGATTTCTTTTCTTTAGAAAATTTTAGCATTATTTATTTTTTACAATCATATATTTTTTTAGGTGAACGCAATGCAACTAAACGGACTAAAGGATGTAGAAGTAGAAGTTCAAAGAAAAAAATATGGTTCAAATAGTTTAACAGAAATCAAGAAAAAAAGTTTTTTAAAACTTTTGATTGAATCTTTAGGAGACCCTATAATTAAAATTCTTTTAATAGCTTTAGCTGTAAAAGTTGTTTTTTTGTTCCGAGATTTCGATTGGTTTGAAACTTTAGGAATATTAATTGCCATCTTTCTTGCCTCGTTTATTTCTTCCATAAGCGAATATGGTAGCGAAGAAGCTTTTAAAAAACTTCAAGAAGAAAATGAAAGCATGAAAGTTAAAGTAAAAAGAAATGGGCAAATTAAAGAGATTAAAATAGAAGAAATTGTGGTTGACGATATAGTTTTATTAGAAAGTGGCGATGGCATACCAGCAGATGGATATTTGTTAAAGGGATCATTAAGTATTGACGAATCGAGACTAAATGGAGAAACTAAGGAACAAAAAAAACTTCCTTTAGGAAAAGATCATGAGGAGGCTAAGCTCTTTCGTGGTTCGGTTGTCTACGAAGGAACAGGAGTGATGATTGTCACGAGTGTTGGAGATAATACAGTATATGGTTCACTTGCTAAAGAAGTTCAAGAAACTGAGCCAATAAGCCCATTAAAACTTCGTCTTCGTGGTCTTGCTAAAACAATTAGTAAAATTGGTTATGTTGGAGCAGTCTTAGTAACTCTTTCTTATTTATTCTCAGTAATTGTTTTAGAAAATAATTTTGAAGCAGATAAAATCATAGCCACAATCACAAATTTTCCCGTAATGATGGATCATTTAATTTATGCATTAACTCTTTCTGTAACAATTATTGTCGTTGCTGTACCAGAGGGACTACCAATGATGATTACTTTGGTATTATCAAGTAATATGAAAAGAATGTTAAAAAGCAATGTATTAGTAAGAAAGCTTGTAGGTATTGAAACTACAGGTTCATTAAATATTTTATTTACAGATAAAACGGGAACTTTAACTAAGGGAAAATTAGAGGTATTAGAAATCGTAAGTGGTAATTTAGAATATTATAAAAAAGAAAAAGATTTAAATAAAGTATCCAAATATGCAGAATATGTAAAAAAAAGTTTAATTTGGAATAATAAAAGCATGATTAGCGCAGACGGAAATGTAATTGGTGGAAATTCAACAGATCGAGCACTTTTAAGCTTTTTTAAAGAAAATTCTTTAGAGAATCCTCAAATACTCCAAGAAACAGAGTTTGATAGTGCTAAAAAATATTCTTCGATTACAGTTAAAGAAACCTATGGAAAAAGAACCTTTATCAAAGGAGCAAGTGAAAAAATATTACCAAATTGTATTCGTTTCTTAAATAAAAATGGTGAGGAGAAACCTTTTTTAAACAAAAAAAACATTGAGGAAGAAATTACTCGTTTAACAAATAATGGCTGTCGGGTATTAACAATTGCTTTTAGTCATGACGAAGATATAAAAAGTTTAACGTTTGTTGGTTTAATCGCGATTAAAGATGATTTAAGAGAAGAAGCCAAAGAAGGAGTCGAGTTAATTCAAAATGCAGGAATTCAAGTTGTTATGATAACCGGAGATGCGAAAGAAACGGCGACTAGTATTGCTAAAGAAGTAGGAATTTTAAAAAATCAGGAGGATATTGTTTTAACAAGTAGTGAACTTAACTCGATGAATGAATTTGATTTAGAACGTCTCCTTCCAAGAATCAAAGTAATTGCAAGAGCGCTTCCACAAGATAAAAGTAAATTAGTAAAAATTGCTGAAAATAGAGATTTAGTTGTTGGAATGACAGGTGACGGTGTAAATGATGCTCCAGCGCTTAAAAAGGCTAACGTTGGTTTTGCTATGGGAAGTGGTACAGAAGTTGCCAAAGAGGCGAGTGATATAGTAATCCTAGATGATAATATTTTATCAATAAGTGAAGCCATACTTTATGGTCGAACAATTTTTAAAAGTATCCGAAAATTTATTATTTATCAGTTAACATGTAATTTTTGTGCCTTGTTTTTATCTATCATTGGTCCATTTGTAGGCGTGAATACCCCAATTACTATTATTCAAATGCTTTGGATTAACATGATTATGGATACATTTGCAGGGCTCGCATTTTCCTTTGAACCAGCTTTAATAGAGACAATGAAAGAAAAACCTAAAGATAAAAATGAACCAATTATGAATAAATATATGTACTCCGAAATTATTTGGACAGGGCTTTATTCCGCTTTGCTTTGTTTATTCTTTTTAAAATCTCCATGGATTCGTTCACTAATAAGGCCAGATGAGGATTTTAAATACTTAATGACAGCTTACTTTGCTTTATTCATCTTTATAGGAATTGGCAATGCATTCAACGCAAGAACGCATCGTTTAAACTTATTCGCACATTTAAAAGAAAATATTGTTTTTGTCTTTACAATTATTTTTATTGCTAGTGTTCAAATGCTTTTAATTTATAAAGGTGGCACGATATTTAGAACATTTGGTTTGACTCCATATGAACTCATGTTTGTAATCCTCCTTGCGTTAACAGTTATACCAGTTGATTTTTTAAGAAAAGTGCTTTTAAAGAAAAAAGGCATAAAATTAGGTGTTTAAAATGGTTGACAATAAGAAAATAATTCTATAAAATATTCTAACACGAAAGGGAGAAAAAAATGACTAAAGAAGAACTACTAAATATAAAAGAAATAATGAAGGATGTTCAACAAAAACGTAGCATCGAAAATATCGTTTTAGCTTATCAAACAACAATGGATTTAGAATTGCAAAGAGGAAAAGAAAAATTTATTACCGCGGTAATAGAAAGACTATTGGTTGGTGAAAACGCTACAGCTATCATGCGAAAAACAACAAATGTGGACTATAATTTTCGTAATCACATGCTTCAAAGATTTTGGCGAGTAATGTTAGATAGTCAAAAATTAACTGAAAGAGAAAGAAATGTTTTGATTTTAGATCCTACCCTTTGCCCATATGATGATATATATTCTTTTGGATTATGCCCACTTCCAGGTGAAAATTCTATAGAAGGGTATATTCGTAAAGCAAGAATTTTAAAATCTTTAGAAAATTTAGGATTTAAGCCAGATGATATTAGAGAAGAAAAAGATTTTTTTCAAATAGAAATTTTTCAAAACAATAGTCGAGTAAGAAAGTAAAAAAAGAACAATTTTGTTCCTTTTTTTGTGCAATAAAAACAAACAGTTTTTAAGATTTTTCTTTCTTACAAAATTGTCAGAAATTTTTAAAATAAAGTATGCTATAATAAGTTCATGAGTTGGTGAATTTTATATGGAAAGATATGAATCAAAAAAAGATTTTGGACTTACAAAAGAACAAGTTGCCAAAAGAATTTCAGAAGGGTTAGTAAATTATGATGACCAACCAAAAACAAAATCCATAAAACAAATCATTGCTAGCAATTTTTTTACTTATTTTAATTTTTTAAATATTGCTTTAGGAGTTGCTGTGCTTACTGCTGGCATTTTAAATAACCAATTGTTTGAAGGATTAAAAAATTGTTTATTTATGGGTGTAATCATCGTAAATTCTATTATAAGTATTATCGAAGAAATTATTTCGAAAAAAATAATTGATCGCTTATCTGTAATTTCTGAATCTAAAGTAACAACAATCCGTGACGGAAAAAAAGAAGAATTATCTTTAGAAGAATTAGTTTTAGATGATGTTACTATTTTAAAATCTGGACATCAAATTGTCGCGGATTCCATAATTTTAGATGGCGAAGTAGAGGTAAATGAAGCATTTTTAACAGGAGAACCGGATGCAATTTTAAAGAAAAAAGGAGATATGCTTTTATCAGGATCTTTTATAGTAAGTGGAAACTGTACAGCCAGAGTAGAACATGTTGGCCAAGAAAATTATGTTTCAACAATATCTAAAGAAGCCAAATATCAAAAAAAGGCCAATTCTGTAATAATGTCTTCATTCGAAAAATTGCTAAAAATTTTATCCATTTTTATCATCCCAATAGGGATTATAATGTATTTTAGTCAAGTAAATGCGACAGACGGAAATGTTTCCGAAGCAATCTTTGGAACCGTAGCTTCATTAATTGGAATGATTCCAGAAGGATTGGTCTTGCTTACCAGTTCAGTTATGGCAGTAAGTGTTATAAGATTATCCAAATATAAAGTTTTAGTGCAGCAATTATATTGTATGGAAACCTTGGCAAGAGTAGATGTTATATGTTTAGATAAAACAGGAACACTTACGGAAGGAAAGATGCAAGTAGTGGATTTTGCGCCTGTTGAAAAACATACAAAAGAAGAAATGGAAGAAATACTTACTGCTTTTTCTTTTCATTCTCTGGATACAAATGCAACAATGACAGCTATTAAAGAATATTTTACAAAAAAAAGTACTTGGAAAAAATCAAAAGCCATTGCTTTTTCATCAGAACGAAAATTTTCTGCTATTTCTTTTAAAGAGGAAGATGCCTATTATTTAGGAGCACCTGAAGTTCTTTTAAAAGAAAAGAACAAAATATTAAAAGAAATAAAAAAATACCAAGCAGATTATCGTGTTTTACTTTTAGGACATCAAAAAGTATTAAGCGATAAACCTGAAAATATAGAAGCAATAGGCATTGTTTTAATTGAGGATATTGTTAGAAAAGAAGCGAAAGAAACCTTAAATTACTTTAAAAAACAAGGGGTTATGGTAAAAATCATTTCCGGAGATAACACCTCCACAGTTTTAAATATAGCAAACAAAGTTGGTTTAAAAAATGTTAAAGGGATAGATATTGTTGATTTAAATAAAGATGAATTAGAAAAAATTGTTCAAGAATATGATGTATTTGGCCGAGTAAATCCTAAACAAAAAAAGTGGATAATTGAAATTTTACAAGAAAGTGGAAGGACAGTGGCTATGACGGGAGATGGTGTAAACGATGTCCTAGCCTTAAAGAAAAGTGATTGTGCTATCTCAATCGCTAGTGGTTCCGATGCCGCCAGAAACGTTTCACAGCTAGTTTTATTAAATGACAATTTTGATGCATTACCAGAAGTGGTTGCAGAAGGAAGAAGAACCATAAATAATATTGAAAGATCCTCATCACTTCTTTTAGTAAAAACAATTTATACAGTTCTTCTAATTTTATTCAGTGTAATTATTTCTTCAAAGTATTTTTTTATTCCAATCCAACTTACATTGATTACAGGATTCACAATTGGAATTCCATCTTTCATTTTAGCATTGGAACCGAATAATGATTTAGTAAAAGGAAATTTTCTTTTAAAAATCGTAAGTAAAAGTCTTCCAACGGCCTTAACAGTTGTTTTTAATATAGTTCTGGTCACAATATTTGCAAATGTTTTTCATTTAGACGAAGGTCTTGAAACATCACTTTGTGTATTTCTAACTGCGATTACAGGCTTTATTCATTTATATAAAATTTGCAAACCATTTAACATAATTCGAGCATCTTTATTAATTCTTATGATTTTAGGATTTTTATATTGTGCAATATTTCAAAACGAATTTTTTAGTCTTAGTCCTATGACATCAACATCATATCTAATTGGTTTTGTTTTAACTATTGATTCACTTTATATATTTAGAAGATTAAGTTATCTTTTTTCAAAAGCATTTCATAAATTAGATCCGACAATAAAAATAGAGTATGAGTAAAATCATATTCTTTTTTCATTTTTGTGTACATACCCAAACAACATTTAAAAACTCGAGTAAAATACCTATGAAGGAGGAAGAAAAATGTTGTTTGATAACTCAGATTTTGATTACGAAATAAGCTTTTTCAAAATTCCAGGAAGTGATTTCAATAAGGAAATAAGAGAAGAAAAATTTTTAAATCCTGAAGAAGGATTTTTAAGAGGAAATTTAATGAAAGATGAGTATGAGCCTTATAAAAATTTAACCTATTTTAAACTTGCCCCCAAAAATGAACAAGAAGCAAAATTATTTAATCTTATGGCTTATTCATTTGCTATTAATGATTTAAATCTTTATTTAGATTTACATCCAGAAGATCAAAATGCTTATGAACTTTTCAAAAAATATGTGAAAGAAAAAAATAAATTAGAAGAAGCCTATAGCGAAAAATACGGACCAATGACAATAACAGAAACCCAAGGTTCAAAATACAATTGGATAAAAAATCCATGGCCATGGGATAATACAGGAGGTAGTATGTATGTTTAAGTATGTAAAACACCTAAATTATCCAATAAACATAAAAAAGAAAGATTTAAAAATGGCTAAATATTTATTAACACAATTTGGAGGAGCCAATGGAGAATTAGGAGCATCTTTAAGATACTTTAGTCAAAAATTTTCAATGCCAGATGAAAAAGGAAAAGCTCTTTTAAATGATATTGCAACAGAAGAGTTAGGACATTGTGAAATGATTTGTACAATGGTTCATCAATTAACAGAAAATGCAACTATCGAAGAATTAAAAGAAGCTGGTTTAGGTTCGATGTACACAGAACATGGAAAAGGAATATATCCATCTGATTCATTTGGGAATCCTTTTACTGTAACATATTTTGCAGTTACAGGAGATGTTTTAGCAGATTTATCCGAAGATATGGCAGCCGAACAAAAAGCAAGAGCAACATATGAAAACTTAATCAACATGACTGACGATCAAGACATAATAGGTGTATTACTTTTCTTAAGACAAAGAGAAATCGTTCATTTTAATCGTTTCAAAGAATTATATGACTATTATAAGAAAAAAGGATATTAAAACAAGCAAGAAGGAAACAAAGCCTTCTTTTTTTGTTAAACAACTGTAAATTGACAAAGATAGGTAATGCTATGATAAAATAACTATAGAAGACCATGGTGATATTATGAATTTAGAAAAGTTTAAACAAAAAAATCCTAAAAAAATCGGAATAAGTATATTTACAGTAGTCTGTATATTATTAATAGCTGGCATATTTTTTTATACTTCATTTGCAAGTTTTGAAACCAAACAAGATTTTAATATAATTGAAGGTTCTGTGGAAAGTAATGGCGATTTATATTTTGTATTTTATGTAGATGGTGTGATATCCAAATCTATGCCTCAAAAAGGTGAAGGGTATATACTAAATACCGAAAAGACAACATGTACAAAAGGAGCAAGTGTCGAATTCAATGAAACAGAGTGGTCAGTCAAAGTTTTAAATATGACAGAAACAAGAACAAAGTGCACATTATATTTTGAAAAAAATGCTACTTGATATTTACAAACAGGAACGCTGAATAAAAAAATATACAGCTGGAGTAGATAGTAGCAATTTGAATTATATAAGCATCCAGTTATTTTAAAAAATGATAATATAACAAAGTGGCGAGCGAGGATAAAAAATTGGCTAGACTGCATATAGGTGCAACAAGTGAAGGTTGGCGTGCATATATACATTCAAAGTTTACAACTTTAACGCTTAATTCGCCTAGTTTTAAAAGATTGAATTAGTTACATACAATAATAGTATAAAACACTCATAAATAAAAAAATTAAAAGAACTGTTATTAAGAAATTAGAAAAGATTCTATGTAAATCATAGAACGCTTTAGCTTTAGATTGGTGATAAATAAAAAATCTAACAAGGAAAAGTAAATCATAGACTTTGCCTTTTTTTTCTGCTATAATTCCCTTAGAGGAGAAAAGTATGGAAAAGAAAAAAATGCAAGAAAAAAAGCCAATAAATAAAAAGAAAAAAATAAGTGAGGAGAAGAAAATAGAAGAATTTTTTTCACCAAGGAAATACATAGTTGTAGGTATTATTTTACTAGGAACAGTATTAGGCACACTTACATTATCGACAATCTACGGAAATACCAAAAATATTGATTATTCCAAAAGTTATTTAGTAAATAAAGAAATTGTTCCAGAAATCACTTGTAATGATTTAACTAATGCAATTAGTGGAGAAAGAAGTTTTATTTTTGTTACCCACTATGATTCTGAAGAAGAATATGAATTAGAAAAAGATTTAAAAGGTGTTATTGGAGAATACCGTTTAAAAGATGATTTCTTTGTTTTTAAAGATAATCAAGAATGTGGTTCTATTAAAGATAATGAAAGCCTTAAAGAAACTTTAAAATTATCTGAATCCATCGACACAGTTCCTACCATTTTATATTATAAAGATGGCGAATTTGTTGATTATGTAAAAAGAGAAGATCCAAAAATGATCGAGGCAGCAGATTTTGTCAAATTATTAGATATTTATGAGATAACAAAATAAAGTTATTTCTTTTTTTAAGAGAGGTGAATTTATGTTAAATATTGTTTTATTTGAACCAGAAATACCAGGAAATACCGGAAATATCATGCGTACTTGTGTCGCAACACATACTCACCTTCATTTAATTGAACCTCTAGGTTTTTCTTTAGATGAAAAATATATAAGAAGAAGTGGTGTGAATTACATCGACAATTGTGAATATACGGTTTATAAAAATTGGGAAGATTTTATAAGTAAAAATAAAGGAACAATGTATTTTTTTACAAGATATGGTCATCATCCGCATTCAGATTTTAATTACAGTAATCCAAAAGAAAATATTTATTTAGTATTTGGTAAAGAAAGTACGGG
Organism: uncultured Bacilli bacterium; assembly: GCA_944363605.1. Classification (GTDB taxonomy): domain Bacteria; phylum Bacillota_I; class Bacilli_A; order RF39; family UBA660; genus Ventrenecus. The sequence goes on along the minus strand of CALVUM010000087.1, from coordinate 21,368 downwards.
GATTCCTAGAAGTATTTTAAAGCCTCATTTGCAAAATTGTGCAAGGATACCTATGACAGATAAAGTAAGAGCTTTAAATCTATCAAATTCTGTAGCCATTGTTCTTTATGAAGCTTTAAGACAACAAAATTATTTAGATTTACTTCGAGAAGAACCCGTTTTAGAAGGACATAAAGGCAATCATTTTATCGAAGATTATAAAGGAGAGTAATTATGCACTGTAAAAGATGTGGTAAAGCAATTGGAACCGATCGAGGAATTTGTCCTTTCTGCGGGGCAATGCTATCAAAAGACCAAATGGAAATTTATAAACAAGATAAAAAAGAGAATATGTTAAAACCTGAGATGCTTACTGAAAAATTTGGAGAAAAGCCTCAATTTTATGAAAAAAGAGATAACGATATCAAATATTTATGGATATTTGCCTTACTTGGTTTAGCAATCATAATTGGTTTACTTTTACTAATTTTTGTATGAAATAGCAAAAACTTTCCACACTAAAAGTAAGAGGGATATTATGGAAATATTTTTACTTTGTGGAAAGATTTTTTTTGCGAGAATTTTAGATGTAACCATTTCAACATTTAGGCAAAATATTATGTTAAAAGGAAAAAATTTGTTTGGAGGATGCTTAGCCTTTTTAGAAATACTTATTTGGTTTTTTGTCGCGCGAGAAGCTTTACTTATACCGATAAAAAACGTTTTTATTCCGATTTCTTATGCGCTAGGTTATGCGACTGGAACACTTTTGGGGGCATTTTTATCAAAAACGTTAATTAAAGGAGTTATTGGAATTCAAGTAATTACTGATGAAGAAAAAAAAGAACTTGTAAATGCATTAAAAATCAGAGGATATAGTTTTAATATTCTTGCTTTAGAAAATCATTATAATACGACACCCAAAATACTAATTTTTTTAGAAGTAAATAAAAAAAGTGTCAAAAAAGTTCAAAATTTAATTCAAAAAAATGATCCCGATGCTTTTATTGCTATTAGTGATACTAAACAAGTTTACAATGGAACGTTAAAATAATTTCCTTTTTTTTACATAAAATGATAAAATAAGAAAACCAAAGAAAGGAAGAAATCTAGATGAGCTTAATTTATCATAACATTGGACTAGATTTAGATGGAGTTTTAACTGAGCATTCAAAATTTCAATTAGAAAAAGGAGTTCCCTATTTTTGTAAAAAATATAATCTTCCAGTAGATGAAGTGATAAAAAATATAAAAGGAATGGATATTGAAGAAATTTTTGGTTGTACACATGAAGAACGTTTTTTATTTTGGGCAAAATATGTCTGGGAATATTGTACGATAACAAAACCAAGAATTGGTGCCAAAGAAATAACTCAAAAATGGATAGCAGAAGGAAGAAACATTTTTATAATAACGGGTAGAAAAGAAAAAGAAGAATTTTTTTTGATTTCGAAAATGCTTATGATGTTGACTAAATATTGGCTATATCATCAAAAAATTGCCTATTCAGGTATTGTATTTTGTTCAAATTCAAATTCAGAAATGGAAAAGAAAGCAATTTGTCAAGATTTAAGTATTGATATTATGGCTGAAGATCGCATCAATATATTAAATGCTCTTCAAAAAACTTGTGACACCGTATGCTTTGAAAATACGTATAATGTTGGTTTAAATGGTGAAATGCCTTATTTTTCAAATTTTTATGAAATGGATAAATATATAAGGGAAATGGAGAACAAGAAAAATATTTTACAAAAAAGAAAAAAGCTGTTATAATACGGTTATCAGATTTAAGTGGGCAGAAATTCCCACTTTTATTATTGGAAAGGGTGAGGAAAAAAAGTGTTAGAAAAAATTAAAGAAGCTATCAAAGATCCTTTAGCCAAAATGGAGATTGTAGTTGACGATATTACTTTTGAAAAAGAGGGTTCTTATTATTTTTTACGAATTACTTTAGATAAAGTAAATGGCTTGGATTTAGATACAGTTGTGGAAGCAACAAATATAATAAATCCAATCTTAGATGAATTAGATATTATCGAAGAATCTTACATTTTAGATGTATCAAGTAAGGAAAGAGGAGGAGTATAAATGAATGCCAAAGAATTTATTAGAGCGTTAGATCATATAACCGCTGAAAAAAATATTAGCAAGGATGTTGTCTTTGAAGCAATGGAACTTGCCCTAGCTACTGCTTATAAGAAAAACTTTAATTCCAAAACAAATGTAAAAGTAAAAATCAATCGGGAAACAGGAGATATTCGCGTATATTCCTATTATGTAGTAGTAGATGACTATGATGATGGAACAGAAACAACCGATGAAGAAGGAAATATCGTAAGAATTCCTCCGGAAATTAATGCGGATGCTCAAATTCTTTTAGAAGAAGCAAAAGAAATTGATCCAACAATTGAAGTAGGAGAAACGATCGAAAAAGAAGTTACACCAAAAGATTTTGGTCGTGTCGCAGCAGGAACCGCTAAACAAGTTTTAACCCAAAAAATAAGAGAAGCAGAACGAGCATCTATTATGGAAGAATTCCAAGATAAAGCAGGAGAAATGATGGTTGGTTTACTCGCGATGGAAGATCAAAGAAATTACTATGTCGATCTAGGAAAATCAAGAGGAATTTTACCAAAGAGTGAAATGATTCCTGGTGAAGTAGTAAAAATGGGAACAAGCATCAAAGTCTATATTACGAAAGTTGAAGAAACAACCAAAGGACCACTTATCTTATGTTCAAGAAAACATTATGGTTTCGTAAGAAGATTATTTGAAACCGAAATTCCCGAACTAGTTGATGGAACAATTGAGTTATATGCCGTCGTAAGAGAAGCGGGCATTCGAAGTAAAGTTGCTGTTTTCTCAAAAGAGGAAAGAGTAGATCCAATCGGGGCTTGTATTGGAGCTGGTGGTAGTAGAATCGCCAATATTTTAAAAGAATTAAATGGTGAGAAAGTAGATTTAATTCGTTATTCCGAAAACGCTGAAGAGTTTATTGCAAATGCACTATCTCCAGCGAAAAACGTGACTGTAAATATCATTGACCCAATGAAAAAAGAAGCACTAGCAATTGTAACAGACGATAATCTTTCTTTAGCAATTGGTAAAAAAGGCTCAAATATCAAATTAGCAAGTAAATTAACAAAATACAAAATAGAAGTGAAAACCCTTGCTCAAATAAACGAAGAAGGAAATAAAGATAATGATTAAACTTTTCACGCATCAAGCAGACCCTGATGGTATAGGCTCTCTTATATTGACTAAATTAGTTAAGGAAGAATGCAACTTTACTTTATGTAAAAATATCGCGGATTTAGATACGAATTTAGAAAGTTTTCTAACAAGTCAAGAACCAGCAAATTACGAGCAAATATTTATAACTGACTTATGTCCAAGCGATCGAATTTTACAAAAAATTGCTCAAAATCCTACTTTAACTAGTAAAATAAAAATATTTGACCACCATCAAAGTTCAATTGACGAAATGTCTAGAGACTACTCTTTTGTTACATCCATTGTAAAAAAAGAGGGAGCTACTTGTTGTGGAACAAGTTTATATTATGAATATTTAGTAAAAGAAACAAAAAGTGCTCTTTTAAAAAAGAAAATCATCTGTGAATTCGTTGAAAAAACCAGATTACATGATACATGGGAATGGAAAGAAAAGAACGATGTAGATGCTTTTCATTTGCAAACATTGTTTCAAGTTTTAGGAAGCTACGGCTATTATTATCACTTTTATGAAAAATTAAGGAATCAAGAAACTTTCTTATATACTAACGAAGAACAGAATTGGATTAAAGAGCAAGAAGAGAAAAATCAAAAAGAGGTCGAATCGCTTGCTGAGGATATCATTACCAAAACGTATCAAAATTATCAAGTAGGAATTGTTTTGGGAAATTATAGTATCCGAAATAATTTAGCAACTTATTTAGAAGAGAAAAATTTGGATTTAGACATTTTAATGTTGATTGCTGTCGATAATCAAACCGTTTCGTTTCGAGCTTTAAAAGAAAATGTTGAAGTAAGAAGCTTAGCCGAATTCTATGGTGGGGGTGGACATGAAAAAGCTGCTTCATGTCCTATAGAAAGCATTAAACCTCTTTTACTTGAACGAATTTTAAATTAAAAGATAAGGAGTGAAAACTGATGAAGCAAAGAAAAATTCCGATGCGAACATGTGTGGTTACAAAAGAAAAATGTGAAAAAAAAGCCTTAGTTCGCATTGTAAGAACTCCAGAAGGCAATGTCGAAGTGGATACACACGGAAAGAAAAATGGGAAAGGTGCATATTTAAAGCTATCCCATGAAGTTATTGAAAAAGCCAAAAAAAATAAAGCTTTAGAAAGAGCTTTAGAAGTAGCAGTTCCAGAAAGCATTTATGAAGAATTAGAAAGTTTGATAAAAGAGGAATAAAATGTCAGGCAAACGAGAAAATTATTTAAGCTGGGAAGAATTCTTTTTTACCATTTGCTTTGCCGCGAGTGAAAGAAGTAAAGATCCCAATACTCAAGTCGGAGCTGTTATAGAGAAAGATAATAAAGTATTGTCTGTAGGATATAACGGAACTCCAAAAGGAATGTCTGATGATGACATGCCTTGGGACTCACTAGGAGAAGAAACTGGGGATCTTTTACAAATAAAAAATTCTTTTGTAATTCATGCTGAAGCAAATGCTTTAAATAATTTGCCTATAGGAATAGATTTAACAGGCGCTACTATGTATGTTACTTTATCTCCTTGCCCAGAATGTGCGAAAAGAATTGCCCAAACTGGAATAAAAAAAGTGGTTTATTTTAATGAATATAAAAGATCAAATCTTGCAAAATTATCAAAAAAAATTTTAGAAATAGCTGGTGTAGAGTGTGTTCAAACAACAACGAAAAATTTAGGTCAACGAATGTTGTTGTTAGGGCAAAAAATTCAATTAGAAGAAAGAAAAAATAGTCAAAAGTTAATAAAAGAGAAAAATTAGAAAGGATGTGTTATTTATGACAGTTAAAGAATATGCAGAAAGTGTGTCATTATCAGTAGCTGAAATTTTAAAAAAGTGTGAAAGTTTAGGAATCGAAGTTCGTGATGCCGAAGATATTTTATCTGATGACGATGTGATTAATTTAGATATTGCGATTAATCTAATTAGTACCGAAAATGATTCGACTTATGAAGAAGAAGATAGTATGGACGAAGTTGTAGAAGATTTAGTAGCAACTACCAATGTTCATACAATGAATCCAGAAACCAAAAAACAAAAATTAAAAAAGCGTAGTGTTTTAGAATCAAGCAAATCCGAATACATGAATAAACGTAAAGAAATGTATAAACATAAAGAAAAACTTATGAACAATCAAGTTCGTGAGGATATAGTTCTTTACAAAAATGGTATGACAGTTTCCGATTTAGCAAATGAATTAAATATAAGTGGTACAGATATCATAAAAAAACTGATGTCTTTAGGGTTAATGGTTGCCTTAAATCAAGAAATAAGTTTTGAAAATGCTGAAATTATTGCTTTAGATTATCATAAAACATTAAAAAAAGAAGAAACTCAAGACATTTCTAATTTTGAAGAATTTGAAGTAACCGATAATGAAAGTGATTTGATAAGCAGGCCAGCAGTTGTCACTATAATGGGCCATGTTGATCACGGAAAAACAACCCTTTTAGACTATATTCGTCATAGTAAGGTAGTCGATACCGAGTTTGGGGGGATTACGCAACATATCGGAGCTTATCAAATTGAACATAATGGCGAAAAAATCACCTTTATTGATACACCAGGTCATGCTGCCTTCACCGAAATGCGGGCAAGAGGTGCAAGTGTAACGGATATTGTTATTATTATTGTCGCTGCAGATGATGGGGTCATGCCTCAAACAAAAGAAGCGATTGATCACGCGAAAAGTGCTGGTGTACCAATCATTGTCGCGATAAATAAAATTGATAAACCAAATATTAATATTGAACGCGTTATGCAAGAAATGAGTGAAAGTGGCATCACACCAGAAGAATGGGGTGGCGATGTACCATTTGTTAAAATTTCTGCTCAAACAGGCGAAGGTGTTGATTTATTATTAGAAACAATTCAAACCATTAGTGAAATAAATGGTTACAAGGCAAATCCAAATAGATACGCAATTGGAACGGTAATTGAATCAAAAGTTGATAAAAATATTGGTGGAGTTGCATCACTTTTAATCCAAAATGGAACTTTAAGAATAGGAGATCCAGTTGTTGTAGGAACTTCTTTTGGGAAAGTAAGAACTATGAAAAATGATTTAGGCGTTTCTATTGTGGAAGCAGGTCCATCAACACCAGTTGAGATCACAGGATTATCAGATAATCCAAGCGCAGGAGACAAATTCATGGCCTTTGAAACCGAAAGTGAAGCCAAACATGTTGCGCAAAAAAGAACAGATGCAGCTAAGTTAAATAAAAATAAAAAAGATATGGTTTCTCTTGATGATTTGTTTGCCAAAATTAAATCTGGTCAAAAAGAAATCAATATTGTTTTAAAGGCTGACGTAAGAGGTAGTGAAGAGGCAGTTAAAAACGCTTTAGAAAAAATTGACGTTGAAGGAGTAAGAATTAACGTTATCAGAAGTGGGATTGGAACAATTACCGAAAGTGATGTTGTCTTAGCAAATGCCTCAAATGCCATAATCATTGGTTTCAATGTCATACCTAGCTCAATTACAAAAGAAGTAGCTAAAGAATACAATGTGGATATTCGTTTATATACAATTATTTATAAAGTGATTGAAGAAATGGAACTAGCAATGAAAGGTTTATTAGACCCAGAATTTGAAGAAAATATTTTAGGAAATGCTGAAATTCGTAAAATTTTTACTTTTTCAAAAGTTGGTAAAATCGCTGGTTGTTATGTAGTAGATGGCATAGTTAAAAGTGGGGCAAATGCCAGAGTAATTCGTGATGGCGTAATTGTTTATGATGGCAAAATCGCTTCTTTGCAAAGAGATAAAGATACCGTGAAAGAAGTAAAAAAAGGCTTTGAATGTGGGATTACTTTAGAAAATTTCAGTGATATAAAAGAAAATGACATTATTGAAAACTATGAAATGGTGGAAGTAAAAAAATGAGCATTAAAATAGAAAGAATCAATTCTGAAATAGTAAAAAACATTTCTGAAATATTAGCAAACGAAACCAGAGATGAGCTTATGCACACGATGACAATTACTGCAGCAGATACTTCTAAAGATTTATCTTTTTCAAAAATTTATTTTACAAGTATGGAAAATTTATCAAAAGAGAAGTTGGAAAAAGAAATGAATGAAGCAAGTGATTTTGTTAGAAAAAAATTAGCTGAAAAAATGGATTTAAGGCAAACACCTAAATTAAAATTTGTATTTGATGAATCTATTGAATATGGTAATAAAATTGAAAAAATCATTGAAGAGATTCATAATCAAGAAAAAGCATAGAAAAAATTCTATGTTTTTTTCATATATCGGGATATCCGCCAAGTCAATTTTGAGATTTTGGAATAAAAATAATATTGAAAGGAGAAATTTTTAATGAATTTAGAAGATTATGAAAACGAATGCAAAAACGGCAGTCTATGCGACGTAGTTGAGTGTTTAGTAGATCGTTGTAAAGTAGGACCAACTGGACCAAGAGGACCCATCGGACCTACTGGACCATGTTGTCCTGGACCTACAGGCCCACAAGGACCAACTGGACATACCGGAATGCAAGGACCAACCGGACCAACAGGCCCAACAGGACCTCAAGGTTATATGGGGGCTACTGGTCCAACAGGACCACAAGGCCCAACAGGAGCAACCGGACCTCAAGGATTAACAGGCCCAACGGGAGCAACAGGACCAACTGGGCCTGCAGGAGCAACAGGACCAACTGGATCAAACTTCAATTCTTTTGCAATGGTACATGATGAAAGTAATTCTGGAATTCCTGTAACAGAAGCAGTTAAATTTAATATTCCAAATTTACTTAGTGAAATTACTTATGATCCATCAACAGGAGAATTTACTGTTCCAACTGCTGGACAATATATGATTCATTGGTGGATAAATGTTCGGAATAAAGACAAATCAGGAACATGCGGACCTCGTGCTTTAGGAATTGAATTCCATCAAGTTGTACCATTTGATGTATTAATTGCTCATTCATCAACACATAATGAAGTCTTCCCATGTGCAACGGGTACAATCAGCGGTAATGCAATCTTTAATGCTCCAGCTAATTCAAAATTTAAATTCTTTAATACCTCTGGTGTAGATATCGAATTAGTTGCTAATGATTTATATTCAGCATCTGTTTCAATGAACAGAATTAACTAGATTAAAAAGTCTAACATAAAAAATGTTAGGCTTTTTTCTATTTTCTCAAAAAATATATATTAAAATGCCTTCAATTTTATTTTATTTTTTTAATTTAGAGTATTTTTAATTAAGAGTTGACAAAAAAACAATTATTTTGTAGTATTTATTCAATCAATAAAATGTGTTTTTAAGTTCTTCATCCTATGAATTAAGAAGAACTTTTTTGTTAAGATAGGGGGATCATAACATTGAGCGATTTAGATTTAACACGTTTTTCTAAAGAAGAGCAAACAATGATTTTAAAAGGTTATTATTATGCGAAAGAAATGCATAACAAGTATACCAAACCACGTTTAAGTGGCGAACCCTATTTTACACATCCAGTAGCAGTAACTAAAATTTTGATTGAAATGGGAGCTGATGCAACGACAGTGACAGCTGGTTTACTGCATGACATTATTGAAGATACTCCTGTGATTAAAGAAAAAATGGCTAAAGAATTTGGAAGTAAAATTGCGAATTTAGTAGATAGTGTTACTAAAGTAACACGTTATGATATCCCAAAATCTCAAATAGCTTTAGCAACCGACCGAAAATTTATGAATGCTTTATTAAGAGATCCAAGAACAGCTTTAATAAAGCTAGCTGATCGTCTTCATAATATGCGTACTGCAAACGCCTGGCCTATAGAAACTCAAATAAGAAAAGCTAAGGAAAACTTTACTGTGTATATTCCTGTTGCGAATGCAATCGGAGCTTGGCGAATCAAACAAGAATTAGAAGACAGCTCTTTTAAAATATTGCAGCCTAAAGCTTATCAATTAAATGCAGAAAAAATTAAATATATAAAAGAATCATATGATCCTTTAGTAGAAGAAGTAAAAGAAACTATTGATAAAAATTTAAAGGAACAACATATTGTTCCAAAATTAATAAAAACTCAATTTAAAAGTCCTTGGGCTTTGTATCAAGCTTTATCCTTGCGTTCTAAGGAAATTTTAGAATTGAAAGATTTAATTAGTTTGAAAATTATCGTTAATAATGCTCTTGAATGTTATCCTACATTAGGGATAGTCAATAGCTTATATAAATCTAAAAAAATTACAGACTATATTAGTAATCCAAAACTTAATCGTTATCAGTCTTTGCATTCTCATATTGTAGTTTCTGATGAGTTTAATTTACTTGTAAAAATCCGTGATTCATTAATGGAAAGAAAAGCCACATATGGACTATCCTATGACGAATATAAAAAAATTGGCGGAATAAAATTATTTCAAGTAATTGAAACTCTAGATGATAATATTTCTAATGATAAAGAATTTTTGGAAAAAGTAGAAAAAGAATTTTATAGCGAAAAAGTATCTTTCTTTACGCCAGACGGAACACGTTGTGAACTTCCTTATGGGGCTACTTTAGTTGATGCTGCCTATTTTATTCATACCGAAATCGGTAATCATATGATAAAAGCTTCTGTTAATGGAGTTATCAAACCAAATAATTATAGAATTCATGAAGGAGATACTATTCGGATTTTTACAGGAGAAGACGTGAGTCCAACAGAAGAACAATTAAAAGACGCTATGACAAACTATACAAAAGTAGCGTTGAGAAAAGCATTAACAAGAGGAGAGTAATATGAAAGATGGCGTTTTATTTATAAATAAACCACAGGGTTTAACAAGTAGAGAAGTTGTCAATCAAATTTCCAAAATTTATCAAACAAAAAAAGTGGGTCATACAGGTACACTTGATCCCTTGGCAACAGGCGTTTTACTGATTTGTGTAGGAAAATATACCAAACTTGTTAATGAATTAACAAGTAGTGAAAAAGAATATGTCGCGACTATGAAATTAGGAATAAAAACAGATACAGGAGATATAACAGGAAATATTATTGAAAAAAAAGAAATAAGGACATCAAAAAAAGAAATCGAATCAGCTTTTCAAAAATTTCCTAAAGAATATAATCAAACTGTTCCTATTTATTCAGCTGTAAAAGTAAATGGTAAAAAACTATATGAATATGCAAGAGAAAACAAAGAAATTGAGCTTCCAAAAAGAAAAGTGCAAATTAAATATTTAGAGATTTTAAATAGAACGAAAGATACAATTACTTTTAAAACGAGTGTTTCTAAAGGAACTTATATAAGAAGTCTTATAGAAGATATAGCCGAAAGTTTTAATGAAATCGCAACTATGCAAAGCCTAATAAGAACAAAACAAGGGCGTATTTCAATTGAAGATTGTTTGGAACTTAATGATGTTCAAAAAGAAACACCATTAAAAACATTAAAAGACATTTTTAAATATCCTCAAATTGAAATAGATGAAGAAACCAAAAGAAAAGTCGAAAATGGAAATAAATTATTTTTAAATACAATAGAACCAAAATTTTTCGTGGTTTTTCACGAAAAGATTCTTGCTATCTATGAAAAACAAGAAAATTATTATAAAATGATTTTCAAGGTGATTTAAATGCATGATATTTGGAGTCCATGGCACGGCTGTACTAAAATAAGCGAAGGATGCGCACATTGTTATATGTACTATTTAGATAAAATTCACGGGAATAAAAAAGGAAGCTTTATTTATAAAACCCAAAATATGCAATATCCTCTTAAGAAAAATAAAGATGGCTCCTATAAAATTAAAAGTGGAGAACAACTCCGAGTATGCATGTCTTCAGATTTCTTTTTAGAAGAAGCGGATCCGTGGCGGGAAGAAGTATGGGATATTATCCGAAAACGGAAAGACGTCATTTTCTTTATTTTAACCAAACGCGCTGAAAGAATAGAAAAATGTCTTCCAAAAGACTGGGAAGATGGATATGAAAATGTTTTTCTAAATGTAACCTGTGAAAATCAAAGACGAGCAGATGAAAGAATCCCAATACTATTAAATATAAAAGCCAAACATAAAGGAATCATGTGCGCGCCTTTTATAGGCCCAATCTCCATTGAAAAATATTTAAAAGAAAAAGAAGTAGAACAAGTTATTGTAGGTGGCGAAAACTATGATGGTGCAAGACCGTGTGATTTTGATTGGGTAAAAAACTTAAGAGAAGAATGTGTAAAATACAATGTGAAATTTTGTTTTATTGAAACCGGAACCAAATTTATAAAAGATGGTAAAGTTTATACTCTAAAAAATAAGGAATTACAAGCCAAAATGGCTCATAAATCGAAAATGAATTTTGAAGGAAAGAAAATAGCATGGAAACTCTATGATGAATTTTTAAATCCTTTAGACAAAGAAACTACTTATCAACCATTTTTTTGGAGTAAATGTGAAGAATGCGGTTCAAAACCAATTTGTAATGGCTGTTCCAAATGTGGAAAATGCAAAATTTAAAAAATAATATATACAAACATGTGAATTTGTAGTATCTCCTTAGTAAAGGAAGTGTTTTATTTGACTAAGAATGAAAAAAAAGAATGGCTAGCATTATATGACGTAGCTAAAGAAATTTTAAACTTGAAACCATGGAAACTTTTGTGGGATAGTAATTTATCATCTTTTATTGAACAAGATACAGGTGAAGAGTATTTTTTCTGCACAATGGGAAAAGGAGGTTCTTTTACGGGAATTTCCGTTTACAAAAATGAACAAGTATCCTCATACTTTTATTTAGCTTCTCATAACTCTTCTTCACCTTTGACCATCAATTATCAAAATTGCATCAATTTGTTTTTTGGGAGTAAAGAGGAAGTTATCCCAGCCAATACAGAAATTATTGCAGAATTAGAGTTATCTTTTAAAAAAGAATGGATTAGTTTTGAAAAATTTGAAAAAGGCTATAATGTTTATAGAATCGATCAAAGTGAAGTAAGCGAGTTAACAAAAGTTCTTAAAGAATACTTAGAAATTACAAAAGATTTTATGGAACAAAAGAAAAAAGCAGATATTCAAGCTGGAACATATTATGTTCGATATTTTGACCAAGAAAAACAAGAATATGTCCATGAAGTAAGAAACGTTCCAGTAATTGCCGAAGAATATCCTGAATTTGTTTTGACAAAAAACTTTAGAAAAAAAGGCAAAATGAAAAATTTTGAGTTTGAATTAGAATTTTTAAATTTTCTTCCTTTATCTATGGAAGATATGAAGGAGGAAAATGGGAATTATCGGTTTCCGTATCTCCAATTAATCGTTGAGTCCAAAACCCATTTTATCTTTTATGCGCAACTAGAAGATAGGAAAAAATATAATTCAAAAGAAGAATATGTAAATCATTTTTTAGAAAAGTTAGCAAAGTTTTTTGTGGATACTGGAATACCTAGAATTATTAAGGTTAGAGATAATGAGACATATCATTATTTAAAGGATTTTGCAAATATTTATGGCATTTCACTTAGAGTAACTAGAGATTTAGAAGCACTTGATGAAATTGTATTTAATATGCTAGAAATGATGTAATTACTTTACTTATAAAACTGTCAAGGAACGGATTTTTGGTTAAAAATTTGATACAATAGAAAAGTAAGAAAGAAGGAATAACATGTCAAGAATAATAGATGTTCATGCACGTGAAGTGTTAGATTCAAGAGGAAATCCTACTGTTGAAGTAGAAATTTTTACAGAAAGTGGAGCTTATGGAAGAGCAATTGTACCAAGCGGTGCCTCAACAGGTGAACGTGAAGCTTTAGAACTTCGAGATAACGATAAGACTAGATATCTAGGAAAAGGTGTTGAAAAAGCAGTTTTAAATGTAAATACTATCTTAAAAGATGTAGTAATTGGGATGGATGTGACGGACCAAATTGGAATCGATCACGCTTTAATTGAAGCGGATGGCACAAAAGATAAAAGTAAATATGGGGCAAATGCGATTTTAGGAATCAGTTTAGCTGTCGCTCATGCAGCTTCGGACTACTATGGTCTTCCTTTATACAGGTATTTAGGAGGATTTAATGCGAGAGTGATGCCGGTACCTATGATGAATGTATTAAATGGCGGTTCTCATGCCGATAGTTCTGTGGATTTTCAAGAATTTATGATCATGCCAGTGGGCGCAACTTCCATTAAAGAAGCAATTCGAATGGGAAGTGAGGTTTTTCATCATTTAAAAAATGTGTTAAAAAGTAAAGGACAAGTGACAGCAGTTGGTGATGAAGGCGGTTTTGCTCCAAATCTAGAAGATAATGAAGCACCTCTAAAGTGCATTATGGAAGCGATAGAAAGAGCAGGCTATACTCCTCGTAAAGATATATGTATCGCCATGGACGTGGCTGCTAGTGAATTTTATAATAAAGAAACCAAAATGTATGATTTAACTAAAAGTCACGGTGGTTCTAAAACAACTGATGAAATGATTTCTTGGTATGAAGAACTAGTGGAAAAATACCCAATTATTTCTATTGAAGATGGCTTAGGCGAAAGAGATTGGGAAGGTTGGAAAAAATTAACAGAAAAATTAGGTCAAAAAATTCAATTAGTTGGTGACGATTTATTTGTTACTAATAAAGAAATTTTAGAGGAAGGAATCGAAAAAGGCATTGCCAATTCCATTTTGATTAAAGTAAACCAAATTGGTACATTAACAGAAACTTTTGAAGCAATGGAACTAGCCAAAAAATATGGCTATACCGCTGTCGTATCGCATCGTTCAGGTGAAACCGAAGACACAACGATCGCTCATATTGCAGTCGCGTTTAACGCAGGTCAAATTAAAACAGGTTCTTTATCAAGAACTGATCGAATTGCCAAATATAACGAGCTAATGCGGATCGAAGAAGAATTAGAAGATAGTGGAATTTTTCCAGGAAAAAGCGCTTTTTATAACATATATAAAAAATAAGAATAAAAAAAATCTAATTTTATGAATATCTTTTAAAATTTATTCAATAAAACTAGATTTTTTATTTTAAAAATTTCGTTTATTCCTTTGATATGGAATTACCATTTTAATTTGAAAACAAATTTCATTTATTTTATCCAATGTTTCTTTTAAAAGCTCCATATAAAGTTCTTTATCATTTGAATTATTTAAAATACCATCAGCTATTTCTTCCAAATCTTGAATACAAATTGCTAAATCTTCACAATAACCTTTAATTGAAGAATTGGAAGAAGTTAAATATTCTAAAGCTAAAAAATAGGATTCCTTTTCTTCTTGACTAAAAATAAAGCATAAAAGATCTTGTCGCTTTTTGGCTTTTAAATCTTCTTCCAAAAAAGGATCTATAATAGTTGGAGTTATTTCTTTTTCTGAGGTAGAAATTTTTGTTTTATAAACAGGAGGAATTTCCTTCTTTTTCATAAACTTTTCATATTGTAAAACAAGTTCATCCACAAAAATAGATATAAATTTTGGATCAATTTGAAAAGAATTTAAAACATTCTTTAATTCTTCTTTATTTGGTTGTTTAAAAATAGTCAATGAAAAGTTATCTTTTAAAGTTTTTTCTAAGATTTGATAAGAATGGAAATTTTGAGGGAAAAAATTTTTCTTTTTCGTATAAATAATATCGTTAAGAAGTGCTTTTAAGGTAACAAGGAAAATATCTTCTTGATCATTATTTTCACAAAAACGCATTACCTGTTCTATTGCATCATATAATCCAATAAAATAATCTCCATAGTTTCCTTCTAATAAATGAAAGAGAGCAAAGTGAAAGTTCTTGCTCATCGTTTCATTTTGAGTATCAACATTTTTTAAGCTTGGATATTCTTTTTCAAAATGAGAAGCAAACACTTGATCAAAGTCTGAAAAATAAATAAAAAGAATGTTTTTAGAAAAATAATAATCCACTAAATTTTCTGGAATAAGTTTTCTCTTTTGATATTTTTCTTGCAAATAAATCAAGAAAAAATGGGCAAAATGTTCATTTAGATTTAAAGAAATTAAAGCATCTTTAGCTTCTCTAAAAGAAAATGGCTTCTTAGAAAAGAGCTCTTCTAAAACAGGAAGATTTTGCAATCTTTTTTCATAATCTTGTTTGGCTTTTAAATCAATTTCCGGATCATTTTGATTAAGAACATTTGCTAAATCAAGCATTGAAAAAGCTAAAAGAAATTTTTGAAAATCCATAGATTTTAAATTTTGAATATATGTTTTTAAAAACATCAAAAAGCTGAAATCTACTTGGGAAAAGAAGTAAAGTATTTTCAATAAATCGAAAATCCAATAATCCAGCAAAACAATCAAAAGAAATTTCCTTTTTTTGTTCTATTTGCAAAAGAAGAGAAAGAACAATATCGCTTTTGTAATGAGAAATTCTAATAGGATCCAATTGATTAAAATTAGAAGATGAGTTTTTAAGTTTTTGAAATTTCATTTTTTGTTCATAACTTCTAATAAAAGAAAGATAATCATTAAATATATTTTTTTTCATAAAAACCTCCAGTCATTAGGCTATTCTAGCATAAAAAAAACAAAAATTAAATAATAAAAAAATTTCTTAAAATTTGACATTTTTAATTTAAATAATTATAATAAATACCATTCAAAAAGGAACTTGCTAAAAAATGTTTTAAATTTCTAAAGAAAAGGTGTTTTTTATGGAAAAATTTCAAGAAAATTTAGCAAAATTCGCGCATTTTTTATATATTCGTTTGCTTTTTAATATTGAAGAATACAATAAAGAGAGTCTTAGCGATCCCTCTTATATCTTCGCGCCGAATCATTCATGCAATTTGGATGCCTATATTATTTGGTCTTTACTTTTTAAAGATTATGAAATGAGTTCTTTTATGTATAAAGAATTCTATGAGGAATTCCCAAAACTTGCAAAACTCTTACCTCTTTTTAATGTATATCCAATTACTCGAAATTCTTTAGTACCTAATGAATTAAAGGCAGAACTGAAAAAACTAAGAGATCTGAATCATTCTTTAGTTATTTTTCCTCAAGGAAGACATGTGGCTCCAGAATTAATGGCCCGTTTCCCACAATATCATCTTCAAACTATTCCTCTAGGAGCATTCTATCTAGCTTTAAAATCTGGCAAAAAGATCTTGCCTATATTTATAGAACCTCCAAAAATAGGAAGAAAAAACGCTATAATCTATGGAAACCCTTTATCTCCTATGGATTTTGATTTAAAAAGCAAGAATAAAAAAGAAAATATGTTTTTGTTTTTAACGGCTTGGTTAGAAGAAATAAATCGTTTATATACTTCATTTTCGTTAGTTGTAGGGAGAAATTGTAATCCTTATAAAATTGAGAACATTTATACAGATGCATCTGGATTCAGATTTAATGGTTTAGAGGATCCAAATGTTATAGTCAAATATTTAGACGAAATTGAAGTTTTGATAAAATTACATTTGGAAACGGGAAGCAATGATCTTTCTCTTTTAGGAACATTAGCTAACATTTCTCCAGATATTATAGCAAAAATAAGTTATGCCGATGATGTTTATAAACGTTGTTTGGTAAAACATTTTAAATGATAAAAACAAATCAAAATTTTTCATGTTTTTAAAAATATTATGGGTTTTATCCTAAAAAAAGAAGAAATTGGACACAATCTTTACTTTTAAAACTTTACGTAAAATCAAAAAATATGATATACTTGCTTAGGTGAAAAGTATGGCAAACAAAAATACGTATGATGAACACTCTATAAAAATATTAGAAGGATTAGAGGCAGTTAGAAAACGTCCAGGTATGTACATTGGTTCTACGGATAAACGTGGGATGCATCATTTAGTATGGGAAATTGTCGA
Organism: uncultured Bacilli bacterium; assembly: GCA_944363605.1. Classification (GTDB taxonomy): domain Bacteria; phylum Bacillota_I; class Bacilli_A; order RF39; family UBA660; genus Ventrenecus. Next base: position 4,408 of record CALVUM010000087.1, on the reverse strand, counting down.
TAATTCTATAGATGAAATCATCAATGGTTATGGGGATTATATTAAAATTATTCTTCATAAAGATGGTTCTATTACGGTCGCAGATAACGGTCGTGGAGTTCCTATTGGAAAACATGAAAGTGGCAAGAGTACTCCAGAAGTAATTTATACCATTTTACATGCCGGTGGAAAATTTGAAGAAGCTGGTTATAAAGTTTCTGGCGGTTTACATGGTGTAGGTGGCTCTGTAGTCAACGCTTTATCTACATATATGGAAGTTACCATTTATCGAGAAGGGAAAATTAGCCAAATAAAATTCCATGAAGGTGGTAAAGTATTAAGCCCTTTAAAAACAATTGGTGAATCAAAAAAAACAGGAACAATCGTCACTTTTTTACCTGATAAAGAAATTTTTAAAAATTGTAATTTTTCTTTTACAACAATCACAGAAAGAATGCAAGAAAGTGCATTTTTACTTTCCAATGTAACCATTGAAGTAATTGATGAAGAAGATAATTTAAATGCCAAATATCATTATGAAAATGGCATCGTGTCTTTTGTAGAATATATAAATGAAAATAAAAATGCTTTACATAAACCTATTCATTTTACGAGTACCAAAAATAAAATTGAAGTAGATATTGCCATGCAATATACAGATTCTTATAACGAACAAATTTTATCCTTTGTAAACAATGTAAAAACTGGGGACGGTGGATCACATGAAGTAGGATTTAAAACGGGCCTTACCAAAGCTTTTAATGATTATGCCAAATCCAATAATATTTTAAAAGGAAAAGATGCGAGCCTTGATGGTGGCGATGTAAGAGAAGGACTAAGTGCAATCATCTCCGTAAAAATTCCTGAAGACTTGTTGCAATTTGAAGGGCAAACAAAAGGAAAACTAGGAACGCCAGAAGCAAGAAGTGTCACAGAAAGTATTACTTATGAGAATTTAAAATTCTTTTTAGAAGAAAATAAAGAAATTGCCTTAAGTATTTTAGAAAAAGCTCAAAAAAGTAAAGAAGCAAGAGAAGCCGCGAGAAAAGCAAGAGAACAAGTAAGAAAAGGCACAGGAAAAAATAACAAAGAAAGAGTTTTAAGTGAAAAGCTTGCCAAAGCAACGGGTAAAGATTATCAAAAAAATGAGCTCTTCTTAGTGGAAGGAGACTCGGCTGGCGGTTCAGCGAAACCAGTTAGAAATCGAGAAACACAAGCAATTCTACCTTTAAGAGGAAAAGTGTTAAACTGTGAAAAAGCAAGTCAACATGAAATTGAAGCCAATGCGGAATTAAGACAAATTGAATATGCGATTGGAGCAGGTTTAGGACAGAGCTTTGATTATACAGAATCGAATTATGGCAAAGTGATTATCATGACCGATGCCGATGTCGATGGCTCCCACATTCAAATACTTTTAATAACTTTCTTCTATCGTTTCATGCGTCCTTTAATCGAACAAGGAATGCTTTATGTAGCCACTCCTCCTTTATATGCGATTGAAACATCGAAAGGAAAAGAATACATTGCAACGGATGAGGAATTAGAAGAAAAAAAGAAAAACTTAAAAGGTAATTACAAAGTCCAAAGATTTAAAGGACTAGGAGAGATGAATCCAGATGAGCTTTATGAAACCACAATGAATCCACAAAATAGAAGGCTTATGCGCGTCTCTATCACCGATGCAGCACTTGCGGAAAAAAGAGTTCATGTTTTAATGGGCGATGAAGTGGCTCCAAGAAAAGAATGGATTAATGAAAATGTCGACTTTACTTTAGAGGACGATTTTCGAAAATAACTTATAAAAAAAACAAGGAAGTGACAAAAAATGGCAAAGAAAAAGGAAGAAAAAACCATTGTCGAAAAAATCTATGAATACAGTTTAGAAGAAATAATGGGCGATTGCTTTGGTAAATATGCGAAAGAAATCATTCAAGAAAGAGCCTTGCCTGATGTTCGAGATGGCTTAAAACCTGTTCAAAGAAGAATTCTCTATGGAATGTATGTATCAGGATATACCTATGATAAGCCTTACAGGAAAAGCGCAAAAGCCGTTGGGGATATTATGGGTAATTTTCATCCACATGGCGATTCTTCAATTTATGATGCCTTAATACGAATGTCCCAAGCCTGGAAAATGCGGGAAAAATTAATCGATATTCATGGAAATAATGGTTCAATTGATGGCGATGGTCCAGCAGCAATGCGTTATACAGAAGCAAGACTTTCCAAGTTTGCTGGGGTAATGCTTAATTCTATTAAGAAAAATACCGTTGAAATGACTTATAATTTTGATGATACTATTCTTGAACCTACTGTCTTACCTGCAGGATTTCCGAATCTCCTAGTAAATGGATCAACAGGTATCTCAGCAGGATACGCGACCAATATTCCAACTCATAATTTAGGCGAAGTAATTGACGCGACGATTAAAAGAATTGATTCACCAAATTGTCGTTTAGAAACCATTATGGAAATTCTTCCGGGACCAGATTTTCCAACAGCAGGGGTCATTGAAGGAAAAGAAGGGTTAATTGATGCTTATTCAAAAGGAAAAGGAAAAGTTGTTTTAAAAGCCAAGACAGAAATTGTTCAGAATGGTAGCAAAAAACAAATTATTGTTCATTCAATTCCTTATGAAGTGGTTAAAGAACAATTAATCAAAAAAATAACCGATATTAAACTAGATAAAAAAGTTGAAGGTATTAATGATATTATTGATGAATCAGACACGAAAAACATGGCTCGTTTAGTAATTGATTTAAAAAAAGAAGCCAATGCCGAGCTTATTTTAAATTACTTATTAAAAAACACCGATTTACAAATAAATTACAATTTTAATATGGTAGCTATTGTAAATAGAAGACCAAAACTTGTTGGAATTTTAGAAATTCTAGATGCTTTTATTGCCCATCAAAAAGAAGTAATTACAAGAAGAACTAAATTTGATTTAGAAGCAGCCAAAAAAGATTATCATATCTTAGAAGGATTAATAAAAGCCATTTCCATTTTAGATGAAGTAATAAAAACAATTAGATCAAGCAAAAATAAAAGTAATGCAATTGATAATTTAGTAGAAGAGTACGCCTTTACTTTTGAACAAGCAAAAGCGATCGTTGAATTACAATTATATCGTTTAACGAATACCGATATTTTAGATATTGAAGAAAGGATGAAAGAACTTGCCAAAAACATGCATATTTGGACTCAAATACTAGAACAGGAAGAAGCTTTAAAATATGTTATGAAAACAGAATTAAAACAAATAAAGAAAGAGTATGCAACACCAAGAAGGACAGAAATCAAAGACGAAGTAACGGAAATTAAAATTGATTTGAAAAGTATGATTCCAAAAGAAAATGTCGTTGTAATCGTAACCAAAGAAGGCTATGTGAAACGAGTAAGCTTAAAAGCATATCAAGCGAATAATGAAGAACCAACAATGAAGCCAGGCGATTATATTACCAATATCTTTGATGTAACCACACTAGATCATCTTCTTTTCTTCACGAATTTAGGAAATTATTTATTCTTGCCAGTTCATAAAATTCCAGAAACAAAATGGAAAGAACTAGGAAAACACATAAATAACATCGTTAGTTTAAGCCCAGAAGAAAAAGTTATCTCATCTTGTATATATAATCCAGAAGAAGAAATTATATCTGTTACCAAAAATGGAATGATTAAAAGAACAAAAGCTAGTGAATATGAAGCAACACGAATCTCTAAAGCCATGACTTCTATGAAATTAAAAGAAAAAGATGAAGTGGTAAATACTTTACTAGCAACTCAAAATATTTTATTAGTTTCAAAAAATGGTTACTATTGTAAATTTCAAAAATTAGAAGTTCCTTTGATTGGCGTGAGAGGTTCAGGAGTTAAAGCTATGAACTTAAAAGATGATGAAATCATTGCTGTTGCAGGAATAAAAGATGAAGAATACATCACGGTATTTACAAATAAAAATACAGCTAAAAGAATAAAGATAACAGAATTAGAAGAAACTGGAAGAGCAAAAAGAGGAAGTTCTTTAATAAAAAAAGTAAAAAGTTCTCCATATGAAATAACAAACGTTTTGACAACTTCTTCAAAGGCAGATATAACAGTAATTACAGAAGAAGGAAAAAAAGAACTAAAAAATAGCGAAATTCCTATAATGGATTTACAAAGTACGGGTTCAACTATTTCAAAAAAAGAAATTTTAGCTACTTTAAAAGTGGTAGAAATCGAAAAAAAAGAAATAAAAACAATTTCTAAAGAAGAACAGCAAGCATTTGAATTAAATGATTTTAAATTATAACCTTTTTATAGATCTGCATTTTATTTTGAAGTGAAATCAGCACATTAATTTAGAGAAAAAAAGAAAAGGGATATAGATGATCATTCTATATCCCTAAAATCATATAAGTAATCCGTATTAATGAGTTCA
>CALVUM010000086.1 GCA_944363605.1 uncultured Bacilli bacterium | reverse complement strand
AAAGTTTAAACAAAAAGATCCCAAAAGGATGGGAATAAGTATATTTACGATAGCATGTGTATTATTAATAGCAGGAGTGTTTTTCTATACTTCGTTTGCTTCTTTTGAAACCAAACAAGATTTTAATATAATTGAAGGGTCTGTCGGAAGTAATGGAGATTTATACTTTGCTTTTTATGTAGATAATGAAATAAGTAGTAAGATGCCTCAGAAAGGTGAAGGGTATGTGCTAGATACCGAAAAAACAAATTGTACTAAAGGGGCAAGTGTCGAATTTAATGAAACAGAGTGGTCAGTCAAAGTAGTAAATATGACTGAAAGAAATACCAAATGTACATTGTATTTTGAAAAATATATTCCATTAGCTACCGAATATATTGTTAATTTAGCAGATACTAGTAATGAGTTAGTTTATGATGAGACCGAGGATAATAATTTGCGATACATAGGAGCCGGTCCAAATAATTATGTGTCATTCAATAATGAGTTATGGCGAATAATAGGAGTATTTAACAATATTGATGATGGAACAGGAACAAAAGAAACAAGATTAAAAATTATTCGAGCAGAACCGATTGGAAAATATAGTTGGGATAATAAAGCTAGCGGTACTGGTTCATCAGATAGTGGATTTGGAAGTAATGATTGGAGTGATTCAGCCTTACAACTTGTACTAAATGAAGGAGCCTACTGGAACCGAACAACAGGAGAATGTCCGTATGGCCAAGATGGAACAACAACATCTTGTGATTTTAGTAGTACTGGTTTAACTGACGAAGCAAAGAATTTTATCGGAAATGCATTGTGGAGTTTAGGAGGAACAGCAAGTTATTCAAGTTCAAGTAATGGATTAGCAAGTCATTGGTACTCCTACGAAAGAGGAACAACTGTATATACAGGAAGACCAACAGAATGGATAGGAAAAATCGGACTCATGTATCCTTCAGATTATGGCTATGCGACAAGTGGAGGAACTACAACAGATAGAGAAGCATGTTTAAATAAGGAATTATATAATTGGGATAGCTCATCATATAGTGATTGCAAAAATAATGATTGGCTATACAACAGTTCTAAATTTCAATGGACATTAACCCCGCACTCTTCTTATAGCAACGGCGTGTTTTATGTGTACTTCAATGGGCGCGTGCGCAACAGCGGTGCGTACTATGCGTATCGTGTCGCTTCCCCCGCCTTATATCTAAGTGCTAACGTAAAAATTAGTGGAGGAAGCGGGAATGAAAGTAATCCATATCAATTAAGTCTATAGAAAATCTAAAAAAGGGCCCAGTCACGCATAGGAGTGACAGGGGGTCCGGCTAGTTATCCACATTGAGTATTTGATAAAAAGTAAAAGAAGTAATACCTTTCTATTTTTTCAAAGTTGTTATAAGGCAAGTCTGTTTTTTAAAGGGAATCCCGAACTCTTCTAATAGCAACAACGTGTTTAATGTGAACAACAATGGGAACGTGAACAACAACAATGCGAACAATACGAATAATGTCGCTTCCCCCGCAAGTCCTTATTATGATGAGTAAGAATGATTAAGATTTTTCTTGAGAGTGAATAAGGCTAAGATTTGTCTTTGGTTTAAAACCTAAATATACAGTATGGATGGAGAGTATACGTACAAACCTATATACCATACTTTTTTAGAAAGAAGATGGTTTGCTATGAGTAAATATATTGAGTTTAAGAAAAAAGGAAAATTTTATGAAGTGAACCATGAAGATGCTTATATTTTATGGTATTTACTGAGATATAAAATCTACCAAAATAAAGTTGGTTTTCCTGAAAGTTCTTTGTTTAAAGTTTTAGAAGTTTTGAAAGAAAATCAAGTAGGTTATAAAATCAATTTAGAAGAGAATTTGGGATGTATGAAAAATAATTATGAAAATAACTATGAGAATGTTTTAGAAGAAGCAAAAAAAGAATGGCTAAAAGAAAAAAGAGAACAAGAATTATTGGAAAAAATAAAAAAGATTAAGAAAGAAGATTTTGATAAAATTCTAGATTTTATGGAAGAAGTTTTATGAAAGAAGAATTACGAATTGTTATTGAGAGTAAACATTTTATTGAAAAAATTGTTGAATGTAGTATTTTATTTCCTAAAAGAGAATATGTTTTTAAAAATAAAATTATTGAAACTAGTTTTCAATTTTTAGAAGATGTATATTTATATAATTATAAAAAAGAAGAAATAGAAAACTTATTTAAAGATTTAGCTATGTTAAATTATTATGTAGAATATGCGTATAAAAAAAGAATTCTTTCTCATAAATTAAATAAAGAATTTAGTAATCAACTTATTATTCTTTTAAAATTAACTTATGGATTAAAGAGAAAATATGTTTCTTGATTTATTAAATATTTATGAAAAAGAAATTCGTAAGAATTGTCAAAATAAAAGAAAAGTTTATCTTTTTGAAATGTATAAAATGAGTTATATAAAAGAAATTGAAGAAGTTTTAAAAAATAAAAAAGGTTATAGTTGTACTTATCAAATATTTTTAATTTTTGAACCTAAAGTACGAGTAATAATGAGTTTACCTATTAAAGATAAAGTTTTAAATCATTATGTTACAAGATATATTTTACAACCTCGATTAGAAAAGTATTTAGATTGTAGAAATGTTGCAACAAGAAAAAATATGGGCGTAAGTGAAGCAAGAAAACTTATAAAGAAATATTTTATAAAAAATAAAAATCAAGATTTCTATATTTTAAAACTTGATATAGCCAAGTATTTTTATTGTATAGATCATAAAGTATTAAAAGATTTATTAAAGGATAAATTAGAAAATAATGAATTTCAATTAATATCTTCGATAATAGATAGTACAAATAAAGAATATGTAAATAAAAGAATCGAGTTTTTAGAAAAGAAATATTCTATTGAATTACCTAAATATGAGTATGGTAAAGGTTTACCTATTGGAAATATGACAAGTCAATTTTTAAGTATTTTTTATTTATATAAATTTGATCACAAAATCATCCATGAATATCATTTAAAATATTTTGTTAAGTATATGGATGATTTTGTGATACTTCATGAAAATAAAAAATATTTAGAAAAAGTATTTTTTAAAATAAAAGAAGAATTAGAAAATATATATAAATTAAAGATAAATGAAAAGAAAAGTAAAATTGTAAGTAGTAAAGAAGGAATTGTTTTTTTAGGGATACATTATAAAGTAAAGAAGGGTAAAGTAGTAAATTATTTACCAAATAAAAAGAAAAGAGAAATAAGAAAGAAAATAAAGAAAAATTTTTTTGAATTTAAGAATAATTATAAAAATATAGAAAGTTTATTTAGTAGTAGGGAATGTTTTTTACATAGTTATAAAGTTAGTAAAAAATTTATAAAAAGATGGATTTATGAAATGGAAGAGAATTGAATATCTAAAAAAAACTTATTTTGATTGTGTTTTATTATTTATAGAAAAAAGACAAATAATAAGTTATGATGAAGTATTTACTTTTTTTAAAACGAAAGAAAGCTTAGAAAAATATCAAATTTCTTATATAATTTTTGATAATTTAAAAATTATAGATTTTCATTTTTTTAAAGAAAATAATTATTTTTTCTATAAAATTTTATATGATTTAGTAAAAAAGAAAATGAATTAAGAATAAAATAATTTTTTATTTTAGGAATAAGCTTTATTAGGTGATTCTAGTGAAAATGCTTATTCTTTTTTTAAAAGGATTATTAATTGGTATTGGTAAAGTTATTCCTGGAGTATCAGGCTCTTTATTAGCTATTAGTTTAGGGGTTTATGAAGAAATTATGTTTCGAGTTCAAAATATTTTTCGAAATTTTAAAGATAATTTTTCTTATTTATTTCCTTTAGGAGTAGGAGTGTTACTGGCAGTTTTATTTGGAAGTAAGGTTTTGCTTTATTTTTTTGAAACTTTTTATATTTATACGGTGGTTTTCTTTATTGGTCTTATTGTGGGAACAGTTCCTAATATTTTGCAAAATAGTAAAAGAAATTTTAAAGATTGGTTGGTTATTTTGTTAATTTTTTTAGGAATGTATTTCTTTTATACAAAATTAGAACTTCCAGAATTTATTCCAAATTCTTCTATTTTTAGTTATTTTTATATTGTTTTTTTAGGCTTTGTAGATGCAGTAACAATGGTTATGCCTGGTATTAGTGGCACTGCTACTTATATGATGCTTGGTAGTTATACTTTTATTTTGAATTTGTTTGCTAATCCTTTTTCGCAAATTGGTTTTTGTTTGTTATTTGCTATGGGGCTTATATTTGGAATTTTTCTGATGATTAAATTTGTGAATTTTTGTTTTCAAAAATATAAAAATATGACGTGGAATGTTATTTTATCTTTTTTACTTTCTTCTATTTTCTTTTTACTTTTAAAAATTATTGATTTAATTGATTCAACTAATATTTTTTCGCTTTTTCTTTTATTTATTATAGGATTCTTTTTAATTAGTTTAACAAATAAAGAATGATTCTTTTTTTCCTTTTTTAGTTGTGGTATTCTATATATGAAAGTAGTTGAGAATATGAAAAATAAACTTTATGTTGTTTTTACTATGAGTATTGTTCTTTTGACTTTGAGTGTTCTTTTTTATTTTTCAACTTTTTGTCTTCAGGATAATCGTTTAAGTGGAGTAAATATTTGTATAGCTTTTTTAATGTTAAGTAATCCAATTATTAATTTGTTTCGAGTAAAAGAAAAAGTTGTAAAAAATATATTTTATTACATTTTTTTGAATTTGAATTGTTTTTATCTTTTAACTAAAGGGATAGCTAGTATTATTAGTTTTTATCTTTATAATAGTAATATTGCAAATAATTTGTTTCATAATATCGATATTGTTATTATGGCGGGTTTGTTACTTTTGTTATCTATTTTTTCTTTTTTCATAAAGAAAGAAGAAGTAGAAGGAAATAAAAATAAATTGGTTGTTTTGTATATAGGATTACTTTTCTTTGGAATTATACCATTATTTAAAGAAATGTTTGCTGTATCTTTTTTTACTAATCTTTTTTCTATGTCTCAGTTAAATATGACGGTGAAATTAAGTTTACTTTTGGTTGTTTTTCTTTATCTTCTTAATTATGCTAAAAGTATGTATAAAGCATCAGAATTAAGAACTAAGGCCTGTGTTTTCTTAATTTATAGTATTTTTACTTTCAATATTCTAACAATTTTTGGATCATTTTATTTATTTTTATATGCTGAACAATTTTTAATAAATGATTGAAAGTAAAAATTTTAGAAAATTGCCCGTTGTATTTATAAAAAAAATATTATATACTTAATTTGTAAATGTTATCCATTTCGGTGGATAGCGTTTATTTGTTTCTAAATAGACGTTATGCTATATAAAGCTAACGTCCTTTTTTTTATATTAAAATTAGTATGATAACTAACAGTAATAGAAATATTATATGATACAAGTACTTTTTTTCCTTATTCATATAACTTCATCTAATAGATAACGAACCTTATTCTAAATAAATTCTTACAAATTGCAACAAAAAGCGTTCGACAAAGTTTTCGATTAAGGTAATGTGACAAAATTGTAATTGCAATTTTCGGCAAAATATACTATAATTAGCTTGTATTACTTGATGTAGTACTATTTTTTCAAGAAAAGCGCATATTAATATTAGATACAGGAAGTATAAAAATGGGGGAATTTAAAATGAAGTTTGATAATAGGAGTAAAGTTCCTATTTATTTGCAAATTGCTTTTACTTTGCGTGAAAGTATTTTAAAAGGGAATTTAAAACCAGAGGAACAGATGCCTAGTATTCGTGTTTTTGCAAGAAAGTTGCAAGTAAATCCAAATACAATAAAAAAAGCTTATGACGTTTTAGAAGAACAGAATTATCTTAAAAGCTGGTCAACTAAGGGTACGTTTGTGACTAATGAACTTGAGGAAATTAAAGAAAAACGAAAAGAAGCTTCTTTTGAAGCTATTCATTTAGAGACTCAAGAACTAAAAAGTATGGGAGTTTCTTTGCAAACTATTTTAGAAGGGATTGAGAAAAAATGGAAAGTATTGTAGTAACGATTTATTATATATTATTTGCTTTTTCTTTTATTTATTGTATGTATTTTGCTATTACTGGGTTATTCGGATTTAAAAATTATCATAAAAGTATGTTTGGAAGACATAAAGCTAAATATAAATTTGGTGTTGTTATAGCTGGTCGTAATGAAGAAAAGGTTATTGGTGGATTAATTAAAAGTTTACAAAAACAGCATTATCCAGAGCATTTATTTGAGATTTTTGTTGTTCCTAATAATTGTACAGATAGAACTGAAGATGTGGCTCGAGAAGCTGGGGCGACGATTATTCATTGCGATGTTCCTGTTAAGCAAAAAGGTGATGCTTTAGAAGATACTTTTAAAAAATTAGTAAAAAGAGAAGACATTGATGCTTTTGTGGTCTTTGATGCGGATAATCTAGTTCATCCTGATTTTTTAGCCAGAATGAATGATGCTTTATGTGAGGGTGTGGAAGTTGCTCAATGTTTCCGCGATGCTAAAAATATGGGAGATAATTGGTTAACTGGTTCGTATACATTATTTTATTTTATTCAAAATTTCTTTTTCAATCGTGCACGAATGAATTATTCTGGTTCGGCTGCGATTAACGGAACTGGTTTTATGGTTCGAAAAAGTGTGCTTCAAAAATATGGTTTTAAAACGAGAACGATTACAGAAGATTCAGAGTTTACTGGGCAATGTGCTATCAGAGGAATACAAGTTGCTTTTGTGGAAGATGCAATTACTTATGATGAGCATCCACAGAGTTTTTGGGCAAGTTGGAAACAACGTAAAAGATGGACTAGTGGATGTTTAAGTTGTTTGCAAATTTATGGTGGCAAACTTTTGAAAACATTTTTTAAAACAGGAAATATTGCTTGTTTTGATATGGTCATGATGTATGCTGCTCCATTAATGGTTGTTTTAGGTTTTGTATTATCTGTTGTTTTAATCGCATTTCATTTACTTGGGGTAGAACTTTTTGATTTCTTCTCATATTTATATGCATCTGGTATTTTGTTCTTTATTGTTTTCTATTTGTTAAATGTTGCAATGAATATATTTGTTGTTAAGTACAATAAAAAAAGCCCAAAAAATATTTTTTCTGGAATAATTTTCTTTGCTTTATTTTTAGCTACTTGGATTCCAATTAATATTATTTGTTTATTTAAGAAAACGAATAATTGGGAACAAATTAAGCATGATCGTAGTGATGTAGATTTAGATCAATTAGTTAATTAGAATTATATAAGTGTTTATGAGTAATCATGACACTTTTTTATTTAGAAATAAAAAAAACAAAGCTTTTTATTCGCTTTGTCTTACTTCCATAATTACAGGTAAAATCATTGGATGTCTGCCTGTTAATGCACTTATATATGGAGATAGATCTAAAATTATTTGATTTTTTAAATCTAAATAACTGTAATTGTTATGAGATAAAGAATCACGAACAATTGAAGTTACTTTTTTTTCAATTTTATCAATTAAATCTGCATTTTCATTGACAGTAACGAATCCTCTTGTTGTGACATTTGGTTTAATTAATAATTGTTTTGTTAAAGGATTAACATTGATTATGGCTAATAAAATGCCGTCTCTACTCATGAGCTTTCTTTCTTTAATAATTGAAGAACCAACATCACCGATTCTTGAACCATCAACATACACATCTCCTGCTTCAATTGGAATACCTCTTTGGACTTTTTCATTTGTAAGTTCAATAACGTCACCATTTTTGCAAATGAAAATGTTTTCACTTGGGATGCCACAGTCTTCGGCTAAAGATTTATGACTCATTAGCATTCTATATTCTCCATGCATAGGCATGAAATACTCTGGTTTTACTAAACGAAGCATTAATTTTAATTCCTCTTGTTTCGCATGTCCTGATGTATGAATATCACTAAACTCTTCATAGGTAAATACTTTGACACCTTTTAAATAAAGTTTATTGATAACTCGATTAATGCTTGCAGCATTTCCGGGAATTGGTTTTGATGAAAAAACTACTAGGTCATCATTTAATAAAGAAATTTGTTTGTGTACACCATTTGCAATTCTTGATAGAGCAGCGAGTGGTTCACCTTGACTTCCGGTACATAAAATACATACTTCATTTCTTTTTAAAGATTTGGCTTTGTTTGCATCTATAAAAATGCTTTTATCTTTGATAAGGCCATTATTTAAAGCAATATCAATACTTGTTTCCATACTTCTTCCGAATGTAACAATTTGACGATTGTTTTTTCTGCAAGTTTCAACAATATGTTTAATTCGGTATATGTTGGAAGCAAATGTTGCAATGATTACTCTTCCATAATGTCTTGAAATGATATCGTTTAATGTTTCATCTACAGAACTTTCTGATTTTGAAAATCCTTCTGATAAAGCGTTGGTACTGTCTGATAACAAAAGTTTTACGCCTTGTGCACCAATTCTTGCGATTTTATGCAAATCTGCCATTGGTCCAATTGGAGTTAAATCAAATTTAAAATCGCCAGTTTCAAAAATTATTCCTTGTGGAGTATGTATTACAACAGCGAAACTATCCGGAATGGAATGGGTTGTCGTTACAAACTCTACTTCAAAATGTTTAAATTTTAAAACCGTATCTTTATCATATTTTTCTAAGTTTTGAAAATTCTCGTGAGCATCTTCTAATTTATTTTTTATTAAGCTTACAGCAATTCCTGGTGCATAAATGACAGGAATTTTAACGTTTTGTAGTAAAAAACTAATACCGCCAATATGATCTTCATGCCCATGAGTAATAATTAAAGCTTTTATATCCTTTTCGTGTTCTTTTAAATAAGTGACATCTTGAATAACATAATCAATTCCCATTAAATCATCTTCTGGAAACATAACTCCAGCATCAATGATAAGGATTTCATGTTCATGATGAATCACATACATGTTTTTTCCAACTTCACCAAGTCCACCTAAAGCAACGATAGAGGTGGTGTCTTTTTTATTTTGCATTTATATCTTCCTTTCAAAAAAATAAAAAATAAAGTTGTTTCGCTTTTAAAATTATATCTCAAAAAATTGTAATTGTCTAGTTTTAATGGTATACTTTATACAGGCAGGTGAAGACAGTGGAAAACAAAAAGGGGTTTACTTTGATTGAGTTAATTGCCGTAGTTGCGATCCTTGGAATATTAATGACAGTTGCTGGTGTAGCTGTTTTTGGAGTTATAAGAGATTCCCAAGATAAACTTTTAGAGGAACAAATGAATGGTCTTGCTGATACAGCAATCACGTATGTTATTTCTAAAAAATTGTATTTAGAAAACTGTCCCTCTAATTTTAATCCGGAAAGTCCAACGGTAAATGATTGCTTTACAGAAGTTTCTGTATCTGAACTTATTCAAACTGGTTTTTTTGAAAATAAAAGTGATTTGTGTGATTTAAATAAAGAGATTCTTGTATATCGTGATTCGATTGGAAAATTAAAAAGTTATGTCCCTGAAAATACCTGTGGTTATTAATTTTAGAAATGAGGAATGTTAAATGGGTTTGTTTGATAAATTAAAAAATTTGGTTACGAAAAAAGAAAAAGAAATTGAGAATAAAGAAATTGATTCATCTTTAGAAAAATATGATAAAGGATTAAAAAAAACAAGGGATGAATTTGTTTCTAAACTTAGTTTATTAGGAATAAAATATACAAAAGTTAATGAAGAGTATTTTGAAGAATTAGAGAATATTCTCATTATGGCAGATATTGGAGTAAATACAGTTTTTAAATTTATGGATCAAATTCGTGAGCGTGTAAAGAAAGAAAATATTGTTGATACTAAATACTTGCAGGAAGTTATTGTTGATGAACTTTTTATCATTTATGTAAATAATGAATCTTTATCGGATAAAATTACGATGGCTAGTGAAGGACCAACAGTTATTTTAATGGTGGGCGTAAATGGTGTTGGAAAAACAACTACTATTGCAAAACTTGCTTATAAATATCGTGAGGAAGGAAAAAAAGTAATGATGATTGCCGCTGATACTTTTCGGGCTGGAGCGGTTGCTCAGTTAGAAGAGTGGGCTCAAAAAACGGGTTCTTTATTTTTTGGAAAAGAAAATACCGATCCATCAGGAGTTATTTTTGATGGTTTAGAAATGGCTAAGAAAGAAGAAGCTGATATAGTGTTTATTGATACGGCCGGACGGTTACAAAATAAAGTGAATTTGATGAAAGAACTTGAAAAAATGAATAAAGTCATCGGACGTATTGTTCCTAATGCTCCTCATGAAACCCTTTTGGTTATAGATGCGACTACTGGTCAAAACGGAATTATTCAAGCTGAAAGTTTTAAAGAAATTACAAATATAACTGGGATTGTACTTACTAAACTTGATGGAACAGCTAAAGGTGGAATTGTTTTAGCTATTAAAGAAACGGTTGGTATTCCTGTTAAATTTATTGGATTAGGTGAGAAAATGACTGATTTACAAGTCTTTGACATTGAATCCTATATTTATGGGTTATTTAAGGATATGATTCAATAATGGATAAGTTTTTTTATTATAATAATCTGTTTTCTGTTTATCAAAATTTGCTTACTTTAAAAGAGCAAAATATCTTCTCTTTATATTATGAAGAAAATTTATCTTTAAGCGAAATAGCAGAAAATTTAGGAATTTCTAGAAGTGCTGTGGGTAATAAAGTAAAAATTGTTGAAAAGAAATTGCAAAATTATGAGAATTTATTACATGTATGGGAAAAAAATGAGATTCTTAAAGAGTGTTTAGAATTGATTGGCAATCAAAAAGTTTGTAAAAAAATACAAAACGTTTTAGATTAGAAAGGATTTGAGGATAATGTTTGAATATATGGGAGAGCGTCTTAGCAATGCAATTAAAAATATTCGGGGTATGGGACGTATTACAGAAGAAAATATTAATGATGCGATGCGTGAGATAAGAATGGCTTTATTAGAAGCTGATGTTAACTATCAAGTTGTTAAAGAATTTATTTTTAATGTAAAAGAAAAAGCATTGGGAATGGATGTTGGTAAGAATTTAAAACCTGATGAACTATTTATTAAAATTGTTAAAGATGAACTTATTTCTTTATTAGGAAGTGATGTATCTTTATTAGAGGTAAATAAATATCCAACAATTTTAATGCTTGTTGGGCTTCAAGGTTCTGGTAAGACAACAACAGCAGGAAAACTCGCCAATTATTTACGTAAGAAAGAAAGCAAACATCCTTTATTAGTTGCTTGTGATGTTTATCGTCCAGCCGCGATTGATCAACTAAAAGAAATTGGGAAAAGTTTACAAATTCCAGTTTTTGAAGAAGGTAAGAAAAAACCAATAGAAATTGTTAAAGATGCTTTGGAATTTGCAAAGAATGAGAAGAATGATTATATTATTATTGATACGGCTGGAAGACTTCACATTGATGAGGAACTCATGCAAGAATTAAAAGATATTGAAGAGTTTGTACATCCTCATGAGGTTTTGCTTGTTATTGATGCAATGATGGGTCAAGATGCGATTCATGTAATTGAAGGGTTTAATAATGCTCTTAATTTGACAGGTTGTATTTTAACAAAATTAGATGGAAATACCAAAGGTGGTGTTGCTTTATCAGTTAGACATTTGACTCATGTTCCGATTAAGTTTGTCGGAGATTCTGAAAAATTGGATGGTTTATCAATGTTTTACCCAGAAAGAATGGCTGAACGCATTTTAGATATGGGTGACATTATGGGAATTGCTGAAAAAGTAGAAGATATTATTTCTGAAGAAGAAGCGAAAGATCAAGTGCGGAAAATGCAAGCTGGTAAATATGATTTAGAGGACTTTTTAACGAATCTAAAACAAATTAAAAAATTAGGTCCTTTAGAAAATATTATTAAGATGCTTCCACAAGCAAGAAAGATGGGATTAAATAATATCGAGGTTGATCCAAAACAAATGGCACATGTTGAAGCAATTATTCAGTCAATGACACCTTATGAAAGAAGGCATCCAGAGGTTTTAAAAGCCACTAGAAAACAAAGAATAGCTAAGGGTTCAGGAAGAAGTGTGGAAGAAGTAAATCGTTTGTTAAATCAATTTGAACAAATGAAAAAAATGATGAAAATGATGCAAAATGGAAATATGAAATTGCCATTTTAGAAAAATTTTGGGGGATTTGTTTATGAAAAAATTTAGTTTTATAGTCATTATATTTTTAATGGGGCTTTTTAGTGTGATTGAAGTAAAAGCTGCTAGTTTAGTAAATAATTCTTATTGTGAAGATGCATTAGATACCGATGGTGAACCGGTTCAAATTTGTCATTTTGTTTTTGATGTAGAAGGAACAGTCACTTATAATCAAAATTCTTTATCTTTAACTTTAACAAATGTTATTATTAAATCCATACAAGTAAATGATGGTTGGTACTATACAAAGGTTCAGGATAATTTGTATACTTTTGAGACTTCTAATTCCACTTTAACCGGGCATGTTGAAATGGCTACTATTGTTTTTCAAAAAATTAATGAAGCCGAAGAATGTTCTATTTATTATTCATGTGATTGGACTAAAATTGATCGAAGTTGTTCGATATTTGAAGGAAATTATTATGGTGTGAGTGGAAATATTATTACAAAATTCGAGTATGAAAAAGAGTGCTTGAAGCCGGTTTGCAAAGATTATGGTGATGGAACTTACTCAGATAAAGATGGAAATTTGGTAAATAAAAATGAATATGAAAAGCAATGTTTGCCACATTATTGTGAAATAATTGACGATATTTACTATGGAAAAAGTGGAAATATTGTTACTGAAGAAATTTATCAAAAAGAGTGTAGTACACAACCAAGCTATAGTTGTGAGATAATTGGTGATGTTTATTACAGTTCAAATGGAGATATTATTACAAAATCAGAATATGAAAAAGAGTGTTTGAAATTAGTTTGTAAAGATTATGGTGATGGAACTTATTCAAATAAAGATGGAAATTTGGTTAATAAAAATGAATATGAAAAGCAATGTTTGCCACATTATTGTGAAATAATTGACGATATTTACTATGGTAAAGATGGAAATGTTGTTACTGAAGAAATTTATCAAAATGAATGTGAAAATGTTTCCTTGTATATTTGTGAAGTTATAAATGGTGTTTATTATGGAAAAACTGGAAATCGTGTTTCTTATTTAGAGTATCAAAAAGAATGTAATACTCATTCATGTGAAATTTTAAGCGATGGAACATATTTTGATGTGAATGGGAACATTGTAACAGCTCAAGAATATGAGATTTCTTGTGGTTCGGGAATCGATAATCCTCAAACTGGTAGAGCAGGAATATCTTTATTTTTAGTATTATTAGGAGGATTTATATCTGGTTTAATTTTGGTAATAGTAAAAAATAATATGAAAATTTATCGATTATGATGTGAAAAAAGCCTAAGTCAAGGCTTTTTTTTCTCATATGCTACTGTAGAAAGGAATGACAATTTATGTTAAAGAATAAGGAATGTGAAAGAGATAGTTTTCAAATGAACTATCAAACTGCTTCAGGAAGTTGTGACAATAATATGAATATGGGAGCTTGTAATTGTATGCCACCTTGTCCTCCATCATGTGAATGTAGTTGTCCACCAGTTTGTGAATGTCCACAAAATCAAGTATGTCATCGGGTAATAAACTATAATGTTCCACATATTATGCCATATCATACTACTGTTGTAAATCATCATGTTTATAATCATACTTATACTCCAGTTTATAGTTATTCTGAAGTAGATGAAGTAGAAAATATTTATGGAAATCGTTGCTGTTAAAAATTTTAAATGGTTAGTAGTTTTAATTTACGGTATTAAATAAGATAAAGAGGATTATTCAGTTAATCCTTTTTGCTGTAAATAAGTCTTTAAAAAAGATTCATTTTTTGCTATACTTTAGATACTAAAGGAAAAATGAAATAATGAAAAAAAATAGTTATAAACCTTTTTTCTTGTCAAGCAATTGTAAATTGACATGGGGGGGGGGGTATCATGATAAGATTATTCTGGGAGACTAGGATAATTTTTTTTAAATTTTTAAAAGAAAAAATGATATAATGAATA
>CALVUM010000085.1 GCA_944363605.1 uncultured Bacilli bacterium | reverse complement strand
TAGATGTTTTGTTAGAAACAGATATTGGTTTAGTCGGGATCGAGATCAACAGTTCGGTAAAAGATTATCTGCATGTGAGGAACCTAGCTTACCAATGTGACACCTATGCTCATTACACCGAAACCGGAGAATACTACCGCGAAGACATTTATATCATTCAAATTAATTTGACTTACGGAATTAAAAATGATGATGAAATAATGAGAGTTTATGAAGTACAAGACAAGAACCAAAAAAAGTTTGTCGAAAATTTCCAAGTTATTGAATACAATATGGACAAAATAATGGAGTATTGGTATACTAAAGACGAGAAAAAGATAAAGGAATACTTATATTTAATTCTCCTTGATTTAGGAAAAGAAGAATTAGAAGAAGTAGCAAAGGAAAGTCTGGAGGTAGAAAAATATATGAAAGATTTAGAGAAAGTGAATGAAGATCCAAGATTTAGAGAATTTATGACTAAAGAAGAGGATGAGAGAAAAATTAGAAATACCGAGTTATATGCAGCTAAAGAAGAAGGATTGTTACAAGGAAGTAAACAAAAAGAAATCGAAATTGCTAAAAACTTATTAGGTAAACTTTCAATAGAAGAGATATCAAAAGCAACTGGCTTAAAAGTAGATGAAATAGAAAATTTAGAGTCTTGATTTTTTTAGAAATAGTCAAAAATGTTATTTTGCTATTTTTTAAATTCATATATTATTTTTAAGATGTAAGAGTTTTTGATGTAAATATTAGGGAGATATTTTTAAAAAAATATAGAAAGGATTTTTATGATTCAAGTTAAAAGTATAACAAAAAAATTTACAAAATGGAACGAAAAGAAACAGAAAGAAGAATTTTATGCCGATGAAAATATTTCTTTTGAAGCACATGATGGAGAGATTGTTGGAATTTTGGGACCTAACGGAGCCGGAAAGACCACTCTGTTGCGCATAATTGCCGGCATTTTAGAACCTACTGAAGGCTGTGTTTTATTCGATAATAAAAGCTATCAAACGGATGAAATTGCCATTAAAATGGAACTAGCTTATTTATCAGGAAACACGAAACTTTATGATACGCTTACTACTTATGAACTATTAGATATGTGTTCAAAGATTTATAAAATGCCAAAAGAAAAAATTGATGAAAAAATTAAAGAAATAAGTCAAAAATTACAATTAGATTCATTTCTTTATCAAAAAATAGGAGATTTATCTACTGGGCAGACACAGCGCGTGAATATTGCACGGTGTTTTATTCATAATCCAAAGTATTATGTGTTTGATGAGGCAACGACTGGCTTAGATATAATATCGAGTCAAATTATTTTGAATTTTATTAAAAAAGAAAAACAAAAAGGAAAAACAATTCTTTATTCTACACATTATATGGAAGAAGCCGAGAATATTTGTGATCGAGTAATTATGATTCATCAAGGACATATTTTACTTTCAGGAACGCCAAGTGAGATAAAAAAACAAACAAAAACAACAAATTTACGTGATGCTTTTTTTGAGTTAATTGGAGGCGTTGAAGATGAAAAGTAATTTATGGATAATTTTAAAAAAAGAACTTCGAGAACTATTTCGCGATAAAAAATCTTTAGCGATGATGCTTGTTATTCCGATTTTTATTCCTTTTTTAATTTTAATGATGTCTTTTCTATTTGAAGCCCAAATTTCAACCGATATTACAGAATATAATAAAATGGGATTTGCTTATGAGCTTAGTGACATTGAAAAAGAATTATTAAATAGTATGGCAATTGAAATTTATTCAGGGAATGAAGAGGATATGCAAGCCTTGTATGAAAATTCCGAAATTTATTTGTATGTGACAAAAGAAGATACAAATTATACGGTTCATTCAAATAGTAGTGAAGCAAGTATGTATGCAACAACTTTTATAGAAAGTTATTTTGAATCTTATAAGAACATGCTACAACAAGGTTATTTAACAAATGAGGGAATCAATGCCGATGAAGTGTTAAATATTATTACGGTAACAGAAGAAGTCACAGAGGAAGACTCATATTTTGCAAATTATATAAAAAATTATGCATTCTTATTTATAATCATGGCCATTACTGTTTCAGCAACTTATCCATCGACAGATACAACTGCTGGCGAAAAAGAAAGAGGTACTTTAGAAACGTTACTTACTTTTCCAATGAAAAGTAAAAACATTATTTTAGGTAAGTTTTTTAGTGTATCTTTGTCTTCTTTAATTACTGGTGTTTTAAGTTTTCTTTTAACCTATATTACATTATTTCTTGCTAAAGATATGTTTACAATTTATGAAAATGCCAACTTGCTTTATTCATGGCAAGCTGTTATTCTTGGAATTGTAATTATTTTAGTTTATTCTTTCTTTATCAGTGGACTTTGCATTGCTATTGCTAGTAAGTCGAAAACTTTTAAAGAAGCACAAAGTGCTTTAACTCCTTTAACTTTTATTTCTTTATTTCCAGGAATGATTGCTTTTATGATAAACATTGCTACCAACAATTTTATCGCCTTTATTCCATTTTTAAATATGACCATGATATTTACGGATATAAATAATGGCATGTATAATATTTTGCAAATTTTTATTATGCTTGCATCGAGTATTATTTACATTGTAATTATTATGTATATTATTATTAAGCAATATAAATCAGAAAAAGTATTGTTTTAAAAGATTTTTTTAAAATTTCTTTTTGTTCAAAATTTCGTTAAAGATATTATCTAAATTAATGTGCTGATTTCACTTCAAAATAAAATGCAGATCTATAATTATAGAAAATATAAACCTTTTTTCTTGTCAAGCAATTGTAAATTGACATGGGGGGGGGGGTATCATGATAAGATTATTCTGGGAGACTAGGATAATTTTTTTTAAATTTTTAAAAGAAAAAATGATATAATGAATA
>CALVUM010000084.1 GCA_944363605.1 uncultured Bacilli bacterium | reverse complement strand
TAGATGTTTTGTTAGAAACAGATATTGGTTTAGTCGGGATCGAGATCAACAGTTCGGTAAAAGATTATCTGCATGTGAGGAACCTAGCTTACCAATGTGACACCTATGCTCATTACACCGAAACCGGCGAATACTACCGTGAAGACATTTATATTATTCAAATTAATTTGACTTACGGAATAAAAAATGATGAAGAAATAATGAGAGTTTATGAAGTACAAGATAAGACACAGAAAAAGTTTGTCGAAAACTTCCAGGTTATTGAATACAATATGGACAAAATAATGGAGTATTGGTATACTAAAGACGAGAAAAAGATAAAAGAATATTTATATTTGATACTTCTTGATTTAGGAAAAGAAGAATTAGAAGAAGTAGCAAAGGAAAGTCTGGAGGTAGAGAAATATATGAAAGATTTAGAAAAAGTGAATGAAGATCCAAGATTCAGAGAATTTATGACTAAAGAAGAAGATGAAAGAAAAATCAGAAATACCGAATTAAAGGCTGCAGAAGAAAAAGGTCTTAGTCAAGGATTGTTACAAGGAAGTAAACAAAAAGAAATCGAAATTGCTAAAAACTTATTAGGTAAACTTTCAATAGAAGAAATATCAAAAGTGACTGGTTTAGAAATAGAAGAAATCAAGGAATTGGAATCTTGATTTTTTTGCTTTAAAAAATCAAAAAGTAATTCATGTTAGCAATAAAACAAAACTTTTAAATATTTTGATAGTTCCTCTACGATGTGATAAAATAATTTTAGAAAGGGTGTACATATGACACAAAATGAACTTATAAACACTTTAAAAAATTATCAAAAACGAATTGAAGAATTAGGGAGGTCACTTTGACTTAGCTAGTAAACAAGAAGAAATTGCTAAACTAGAAAAAGAAACTTCTTCCGAAGATTTTTGGCAAGATATCAATCATGCGAACGAAATAAACAAACAGTTATCTACATTAAAAAAAGTTGTGGAAAAAGTCACAAAAATTACAAATGAAATAAAAGACAATTTAGAGTTAGTTTTCTTGGTAGATGAAAGTGATTTATCCACTATCGAACCCGAGTTATCCACAATTTCTAAAGAATTAGAAGATTTAGAATTAGATACTTTGTTAAACGGACCATACGATAATTTAAATTGTTATTTAGAAATCCATCCCGGAGCAGGTGGAACAGAATCATGTGACTGGGCAAGCATGCTTCTTCGAATGTATAAAATGTATTGTGAAAAAAACAACTTTACCTATGATATCATTGAAGAACAATCAGGTGAAGAAGCAGGAATAAAAAGTGCAACCTTATATATAAAAGGGGAATATGCATTTGGCTTTTTAAAAAACGAAAAAGGTGTTCATCGCTTAGTAAGAATCTCTCCTTTTGATTCTGGAGCAAGAAGACATACTTCATTTGCCTCAGTAACTATTACCCCAGAATACAACACCGAAGTAAATGTGGATATTAAAGAAAGCGATTTAAAAATCGATGTTTATCATTCAAGTGGCGCGGGAGGTCAATCTGTAAACACTTCAAATTCCGCAGTCCGTATCACTCACTTGCCAACCAAAACTGTTGTAACTTGTCAAAATGAGCGGAGCCAACTAAAAAATAAAGAACAAGCTTTAAAAATTTTAAAAAACAAAATATATCAAATAGAAGTAGAAAAAAAAGAACAAGAATTAAATAAACTGAAAGGAGAAAATGTAGCAATTAATTTTGGGAGTCAAATTAGAAATTACATCTTAGAACCATATAAATTAGTCAAAGATTTACGAAGTAATTATGAAACAAGTAATGTTGATAAAGTATTAAACGGTGACCTAACCGAAATAATTGCCTCACTTTTAAAAAACAATAACGAACTATGAAAAATAAAATAAAAAAATATAGTAGTATCGTATTAGGCATTTTGTTATCTGCAGTAGCTTTTAATTTGTTTTTGGCCCCTTACAACTTCGCATCTTCTAGAGTAAGTGGGTTGTCTATTATTATAAATAAAGTAACAGGCATCGAAGAAGGAATCTTTATTCTTGCCATGAACATCATTCTAACGGGCATTAGTTATCGTTTCTTAGGATGGGAAAAGACCAAAAATAGTATAATCGGCGCGATTATCTTTCCTATTTTTATTTCCTTAACATCTAAAATTTCAGAATTCATAGTAATAAAAAATTTAGATTATCTATTCGTTGCTTTACTAGGTGGAGTATTAAGTGGTATTGGATACGGTTTAGTTTACCAAAACAATTACACGACAGGTGGAACCGATATTATAAACCAACTTGTTGAAAAATACTTGAAAATTCCAATGGGTAAAGCAATTTTATTTACCGATGGTTTCGTTGTTTTATTAGGATTCATAACCTTTGGCTTTACAACAATGATTTATTCACTTATCGTTCTTTATTTAGTAAGTGAATTTTCAAATCGTACTATGCTAAAACTAAACCATAATCAACTTCTTTTTATTGAATCAAGCAAAATCGACGAAATAAAAAAATATGTAATTGAAGAATTTAACTATGGAACGACACTTCTAAATACAAAAGGAGGATTTACCAAAAAGTCGAAACAAACTCTTTTCTGTGTCATTTCAAAAAAAGATTATTATCTAATAAAAGAAAGCATATTGTTAATCGATCCTCAAGCTTTTTTAACTGTGGTCACGACCTACGAACAGAAAAATGGGCATTTTGCACCAAAAATTAACACTCGCAAAAGCCAAGTGCTAAAAAAGAGTTGAAAAAACTTTTTCAATTTAGTACAATAAGGTTGATTTCTTTAGGAGTGATTATGAAAGAAATAAAAGAAGAATTACAAAAAAAAATAAAAAAAGAAGATAAGTGTATCCTTGCTTTATCTGGTGGACCAGATTCGATGTGCCTACTTTCGATATTAGAAAGCATAGAAGCTCATGTTATCTGTGTTCATATTAACCATAATACAAGAGTTGCATGTGATGATGAATACCAATTCATTAAAGCGTATTTAAAGGATAAGAAAATTCCTTTAGAATACTATAAAATCGAAACCTATCAAAAAGGAAGATTTACCGAAGATGAAGCTCGTAAAATTCGTTATCAGAAATTTAAAGAAATCGCCGAAAAATATCAAGCAAACTATCTTTTGACTGCGCATCATGCCGATGATTTAACCGAGACAATTTTCATGCGATTATTAAGAGGAAGTACTTTAGAAGGATATGCAGGTATCAAAAAAGAATCCGTTTGGGATGGCCTAACCATTCTAAGACCTTTATTATCTAAAAAAAAGGAAGAAATCTATGTATATTTAAAAGAAAATCAAATACCATATATAGAGGATGAAACAAATCAAAAAGATGACTATATTCGTAATCGTATTCGTCATCACATATTGCCATTCATCGAAAAAGAAAATCCAAATTATCCTGTGAAAATGTTGCAATATAGTAATACGTTGCAAAAAAAAGATGCTCTAATAAAAGAAATGATTTATCAAGAGAAAACACATATTCAAAAAGAAAACAAAATAAATGTTGGAAAGTTTTTAAATCTTCCCTCATTAATGCAAGAAGCTTATGTGGAAAATTATTTAAAAGAACAGTATGAAGAAGATTTAATATTCATTTCAAATAAACATATAACTCTTTTTTTAGAAAATATTAAGAAAAAAAAGGATAACTATACAGTAAATTTTCCCAAAAATTATCTTTTTCATAAAGAAGAAGGATGGGCATGGTTAGATAAGAAAAAGTCTCCAACGAGTTTTTACATCAAATGTGAGGATGAAGTAATCTTACCAAATCAAGATATAGTAAAAAGAATTTCGAAATATGAATCCAAAAGCAATTTTGAAATTCATTTGAATTCTAAAGAAATTAAACTCCCTTTATACCTGACTACTCGAAAAGAAAAAATGAAAATGGCTGTAAAAAACCTAAATGGTCATCAAAAAATCAGCGATATCTTAACAAATAGTAAGATAAGAGGTTCCAAAAAAGATGAAATTCCGATTTTAATTGACAGTAATGGTGTAATTTTATGGGTTTTAGGCATAAAGAAGTCAAAATATGATTTAGAAAAAGGCGAAAACTATGATATAATATACAAGTATATCAAAAGAAAGGAAAAATGATATGAGAAGAACAAATCAAAATGCAATGAAAAACTTATTTCCCTATTTAATTTTGGTAGTTGTCATATTCATTGTTTTAAGTGTTCTTAATTTAGGAAGAACGATCACCAATGAATTAACAACTGGTGAATTAATGAGTGAAATAGCAAACAAAAATGTTACAGAGATAACCATCACGCCTAGTGGAGAAGAAAGCGTGTACTATATCGAAGGAAAGCTAAACGGCTATAATGAAAACGAAAAGTTTAAAGCTACAGTTGTGGAAGCAGAATTATCAAACGTTGTAAAATATGCCGAATCAGCAAACCTCGAAGTTTATGAAACAAATCCTGATCCAGGTTCAATTTCATGGGTATATATTCTAATAAATGTTGTACCTCTAGTTATTCTAGTTGGAGCGACCTACTTTATCTTTGTAAAAATGGCCAACAGCAATAAAGGCTCAATGGATTTTGGGAAAAGCCGTGCCAAATTATCAAGTGACGGAGGAAAGGTGCGTTTTAGCGATGTCGCAGGCTTAAAAGAAGAAAAAGAAGAAGTTTCAGAATTAATTGATTTCTTAAAAAATCCTAAAAAATTCCAAAGATTAGGCGCGCGTATTCCGAAAGGTGTTTTACTTGTAGGTCCTCCAGGAACAGGAAAAACTTTACTTGCTAAAGCCGTTGCTGGTGAAGCAAACGTTCCATTCTACTTTATAAGTGGTTCAGATTTCGTTGAATTATTTGTTGGAGTAGGAGCAAGTCGTGTTCGTGATATGTTTAAAGAGGCAAAAAGAAATGCACCATGTTTAATCTTTATTGATGAAATCGATGCCGTAGGCCGTCAAAGAGGTTCAGGAATCGGCGGTGGACACGATGAAAGAGAACAAACCTTAAATCAATTACTAACAGAAATGGATGGTTTTGGTGCAAATGAAGGAATCATTATCATCGCGGCAACAAACCGCCCAGATGTTTTAGACCCAGCCCTTCTAAGACCAGGAAGATTCGACCGACAAGTTACCGTTAATCTTCCAGATACAGAAGAACGTGAAGCTATATTAAAAGTTCATGCCAAAAATAAAATTCTAGCTTCCAATGTTAACTTAAAAAGTATTAGTCAAAGAACTTCTGGTTTCTCAGGTGCTGACTTAGAAAACTTAATGAATGAAGCAGCTTTACTTGCCGTAAGAAAAAATGAAGGTGCAATTACTTTACAAGATATCGATGAAGCAACCGATCGTGTTCTAATGGGACCAGCCAAAACATCAAGAAAAGTAAGTGATGAAGTAAAATGGTTAACTGCAGTTCATGAGTCTGGTCATGCAGTTTTAGGATTAAAATTAAAAGATGCGATGGAAGTCCAAAAAATTACTATCGTTCCAAGAGGAATGGCAGGAGGCTATACAGCTTATACTCCAAAAGAAGATAACATTACAAGATATACAAGAAACGAAATGATTGCCATCATTACAAGTACTCTTGGTGGCCGTGCAGCAGAAGAATTATTCTTAGATGATGTTACAACCGGAGCAAGCGATGACTTCAAACGTTCAACAGAACTAGCTAGAAGTATGGTTACCGAATATGGTATGAGTGATTTAGGTCCAATTCGTTACGAATCAAATTCCAGCGAAAATGTTTTCCTAGGACGTGATTATAATAAAACACGCAACTACTCAGATAAAGTGGCTTTAGAAATCGACCAAGAAGCACGTAAAATTATTATTGACTGCTATGAAAATGCGAAAAAGATTTTAAAAGAAAATAAAGATTTAGTCATGCTTTTAAGTCATACATTACTTGAAAAAGAAACAATTACCAAAGAACAAATTGACGAATTAGTAAGAACTGGCAAAATTGAAGATGACGAATTTGATATAAGTGATGAGCCAACTCTAACAAAATTAAGAGAAGAAGCAAAAGCTTTAAAAATTAAAGGCGCATCAAAAATGAATAAAGATGATTTAGAAAAAGCAATTGAAGAAGCTGAAAAAGAAAATATGGAAGAAGAATAAAAACTTCTTCTTTTTTCATGCAAAATAAAACTCATGATAAAAATCGACAAATCTGTCTTCTTTAGAAGCTTTATATAAAAGAGGAACAAAAGCATTAATCTATTTTAAACAGAGAATGCTTACGTATTATTTATATCGAATGAAAATTATAAATCCTTCATAAATTCAAAACCAAATCAAAGTGATACACAAAATAAAAATCAAATAGAAGTTCTTAGATTTTGCGACAAATCAAAATCTGCTCAAAAAATATGGGAATATTTATGTCTTATTTTCTTTACTATATAGTGTTTCTTAATTAACAAATTCCTTCTATTTACTAATAATGAAAAATCATTAAAAAAATGGTAAAATATTGATAGAGAGAAGGTGCGATTATGAAATATATATTAATGAATAAAAATACGGAAGTTCTAGTTGCTGAATATGATACTTTACTTAAAGGTTTTAATGAGTTAATTGAAATTAAAAATATTGATTATGCACCAATTATTATAAAAAACTCATGCCAGGCCAATCAAAAAGATAATGCAATTTTAGAACAATTAACCAACTGGTTTAAAGGTAGAGGAATACCTTCTTTTCGAGATGATCTGGATTTATTGCTAGCTAAATTAAACGTAACTACTGCTGAAGAATTACTAGATAAAGCCCTCGGATTATCTTTGTCCGATCAATACTGGATAAAACCGTATGATAGTAATGTCGAATACAAAGATATCAATTTTTTTGAACATGATTTTAACTCAGCAGATTTTACCAACATAACGTTCTCCGATTCGAATGACTATAGTTCAAAAATTAGTCTAATCTCACCTAACAATACTACTGATGGAAGATTAAAGAAAACTTGGATTATTGATAATCATAAAAGATATTTAGTAAAAGGTGGCTATAAAAATGAAGTTATGCAACCTTTTAACGAAGTGCTTGCATCCATGATATGCGAAAGATTAGGCTTCTATCATACAAAATATCAAATCGATGTTATAGCAAATAAAATAGTTTCGAAATGTGAATGTTTTGTTAATACAGATACGGAACTTATCCCGGCTCATCAAATTCTTCATAATAATTGCCAAAAAGAAAATGCCTACGAAGACTATATCAACATCTTAGAAAACAATGGAATTGCTAAAGCAAGAGAAAAAATAGAAGATATGTTTATTTTAGATTATATTATCCTGAATGAGGATAGACATCTTAATAATTTTGGCATTATAAGAGACGTGAATACTTTGAAATGGTTAGACGTGGCTCCAATATTTGATAATGGACAAGCACTAAATATTTTAGATTACAATGATGAAGAAGTAATTATAAATGGCCAAGGCAGATTTTTCTATAATGTAAACGATTTTGAAAAAATAATAAGCCATATCAAAAATATTAAAAGAGTCGATATATCTAAATTAGATGGAGTTGTAGAAGAGTTTGATGATTTATTACATCAATACCAAAGTATCACTCATATGACGGATCGAAGAATAAATAAAATATGCACTTTATTGTTTAGCAGAATAAATAAACTAAAAAGATACATTGATATAAACGAATAGAAATAAGAAATATCTAAAAAATAAATTTTTTGTAATTTTACCCAATTTTAAAAATTAGCAAACATAAAGCATTCAGAAAATAAAAAAATGCTAGCCAAAAAAGAAAAAATCGTCAAAATAGATATGCAAATTTTAAAAATCTGTCATTTGCAACTTCTCTTTTTATTTGTTTTAATGAACAAAGAAAGGAGAAATATGAAAAAATATAACATTACATATTGTATGGATGGTGAGGTTATATTCACTACTAATAATGATGAAGCCAAAGAAAAAATCATTGTGAACTATTTAAGTACAAATTTAAATAGAGAATGTATCAAAAAACTAGTTGTCGACAATATTACTTATTATGAAATCCTAATCGAGAGTGCCATAAAAGTCATCAAAAAAAATCAATATGATTTATATAATAACTTAGAAAAACATTTGTTAAATTTTATTAAAGCCTTATTAGCAAATACAGCCGATGAATTAATAACTTATATAACCGAAGCCAATTTTTATACAAAAGAAGAATTAGTAAAAATTGAATTAGAGTTTGAAAGAAAGCATTTATACTCGAAAATAAAAAAGAAAAAATACAAAAGGACATGAATTTCTAAAGACAAAAGAAATAGTTTATGTTAAAATGTTACTAGACTGGAAATTAAAAGGTGGTATTATGGCAAAAATTATTTCATTAGTAAATCAAAAAGGTGGCGTTGGAAAAACTACAACAAGTATTAACTTAGCTGCTGCTTTAGGAAAAGAAGGAAAAAAGACACTTTTAGTTGATCTTGACCCCCAAGGGAATGCCTCAACTGGATTAGGATTAAATAATAATGATTTTCAAAATGATATTTATGATGTGATAACTGGTGTTTGTGAAATTAAAGATGCAATTATTAAAACAAAATTTAAAAATTTATCCATTATTCCTGCAACCATCAACTTAGCAGGTGTTGATGTTGAATTTGTTAAAAAAATGTTAGAAGACGAGACATTTAAACAAAATGAGCAATTAAAAAATTCTTTGGAAACAATCAGAGAGAAATATGATTATATTATTATTGATTGCCAACCTTCTTTAGGAATCTCAACAATGAATGCTTTAGTAGCAAGTGATTCAGTAATAATCCCTGTTCAATGTGAATATTATGCTCTTGAAGGAATTACTCAATTATTAAATTCGATTATTTTAGTTCAATCAAATTTAAATCCGAATTTAAGAATCGAAGGCGTTTTATTAACCATGTTAGATGGAAGAACCAATATCGGTTTAGATATTATTGAAGAAGTTCGTAAATATTTTAAATCAAAAGTTTTTAATACAATTATTCCAAGATTAGTTCGGTTAGTAGAAGCTCCATCACATGGAAAACCTATCAGTGATTATGATCCGACTTCACGTGCTACACTTGCTTATCAAAATTTAGCAAAGGAAGTGATAAGTAGAAATGGAGACTAAAAGAAAAGCTTTAGGAAGAGGCTTAGAACAATTATTTTCAAACGAAGTAATTAACTTTGAAAATTTTGAAAAAGATATAGTTCAAAATTCTTCAAAAAGTGATATTTTAGAAATCAATTTAAAGGATATTCGAAGTAATCCATATCAACCGCGAAAAACATTCAATGAAAATACTTTACAGGAACTAGCGGATTCCATAAAAGAGCATGGCATAATTGAACCAATAATTGTCAAAAAAGCCATCAAAGGATATGAACTTGTAGCAGGTGAAAGAAGAACTAAAGCAGCTAAACTTGCTGGTTTAGAAAAAATACCAGCCATAGTAAAAGAATTCAATGACCAAGAAATGATGGAAATTGCTTTACTTGAAAATATTCAAAGAGAGGATTTAAATCCAATTGATGAAGCAAGTGCTTATCAAAAAATCATTGAATTAGGCCATATGACTCAAGAAGAATTTGCCAAAAAATTTGGAAAAAGTCGCAGTCATGTAACAAATATGCTAGGGCTTTTATCCTTGCCCGCACAAGTAAAAGAACTTGTTGAGAAAAATGCAATTAGCATGGGACATGCTAGAGCCTTAAGTAAAATTGAAAATACAGAAAAAGTAAAAGAATTAGCAAATAAAATTATCGAAGAAAATATGAGTGTTCGTGAATTAGAAAAAGAGATCCAAGAAAGCAATTTGCCTAAAAAACAACAGCAAGAAAGATTTCGTGAATCTAAATCAATAAAAACTTCTATTTACGAACGATTAATGAGAGAAAAAGTGGGGACTAAAGTAAAAATTAACCAAAAGAAAATTGAAATTCCTTATGATTCCGAAAAAGATTTAGAAAGGATACTAGAAATATTAGGAATTAGAATAGAAGGTGTCTAATGGAAAACATTCGTAACTTCATATTTCAAGAAAAAATAATCGCGCCAATTATCATCGTTATTGTAACTGCTGTAGTGATAAAAATAATGAAAATAATTGTAAAAAAATTATTTTCTAAAAACGATAAAAATTATCATGGCAAAAAAAGAACAACCATCATAGAACTAATTACCAACGTTTTAAAATGCTTTATCTATGCTATTGCCATCATGATGATTTTAGAAGTTTATGGGGTAGACACGAAAGGAATTCTTGCTTCTTTAGGAATTGCTGGTGTAGTTTTAGGACTTGCATTACAAGATACAGTAGAAGATCTTATGAGTGGGATTAATATTATATTAGACAATTATTATGTAATTGGAGACACTATTCGCATTGATGATTTTACGGGCGAAGTAATCGAGCTATCTTTAAAAAGCACTAAAATTAAAGGATCAAATGGCGAGATATATATTTTTGCAAATCATTTGGTTGATTCTGTTGTAAATTTATCTCAAGCAAGAGCCGGTGTAAAAATAGAAGTTCCAACTGCTTATGAAGAAGATTCAGAAAAAGTGGAAACAATTTTAAAAAAAATAGTTGAAGAGGTAAAAAAGCTTCCTGATGTCTATCAAGATAGCAATTATTTAGGGATGGAAAAATTTGATGCATCAGCAGTGGATTATGCTTTAATAATCTATTGTAAATCAACAGAACAGTACACGATAAAAAGAAAAGTTTTGAAAATGATTAAAGAAATTTATGAACGAGAAAATATTAAAATACCATATAATCAGATTGAGGTGCACAATGGAAAAGAAATCATATAATTTAAACGATCATGTCATTATGAAAAAACCTCA
This sequence comes from uncultured Bacilli bacterium, assembly GCA_944363605.1. Classification (GTDB taxonomy): domain Bacteria; phylum Bacillota_I; class Bacilli_A; order RF39; family UBA660; genus Ventrenecus. The sequence continues at coordinate 14,611 of CALVUM010000084.1, read as the reverse complement.
TGCTTGTAAAACGAATGAATGGATGATTACAAGAATGGGTGTTGATATTAAATTAAAATGTGTTAATTGTGGAAGAGAAATTATGATGGATCGTATCGAGTTTGAAAAAAAACTTAAAAAAGTTTTAGGGGAACAATCATGACAAAAGTAAAAGAAAAAATGACTTTACATCCCGTTATGACCTTTTTTATTTTAACTGGGATAATCATGATTATCAGTGGCGTTTTAAATCTTTTAGAATTTGAACAAGTTGTATACAGTGTAAATCAAACAACTTTAGAATATACAACAGACATTGTCAGTGTAGAAAATGTATTTAGTTTATCTGGATTAAAATATATCTTTAGTTCAACAGTTTCTAATTTTGTCAATTTTGCGCCTTTAAGTAGTCTAATAATCATCTTAATTGGCTTTGGTGTAATGGAAAAAAGTGGTTTTTTAAAAACCGCAATAACTTTTCTTACTAAAAAAATGAAAAAAAATACCGTAACATTCATTGTTGTGTTTTTAAGTGTCATAGCAAGTCTTATGGGAGACATTTCTTATATTATAATGATTCCATTAAGTGCTGCGATATTTAAATATGGTAAAAGAAATCCTTTAATTGGAATTATTGCCTCCTTTGCTGGACTTACTTGTGGAGAAGGAGTTTCTTTAATTTTTACAAGTGTGGATAGCTCTTTATTATCACAATCTTTACTATCAGCTAGAGTAATTGATTTGTCCTATCGAATGGCCTCAATAAGTGGCATATTCATTATGGGAGTAGCCGTAGTAATTTTATCTTTTGTAATTACTTGGATAACAGAAAATATTATAGCTAAAAAATTTAGTAATCAAATAAATGATGAAGAAGAGTTTGAAGACAAAGTGTTAACAAGAAAAGAGCTACGCGGATTACTATTTGCCATTTTTGGCGCATCTATATACTTTCTAATAATCTTATACAACATCATCCCTGGCTTACCATTTTCAGGAAACTTATTGGATAATACTCAAATTCTCTATGTAGATAAATTATTTAGTTACAATTCATTTTTTTCTAACGGATTTGTTTTTGTTGTAACGATCTTTTTCTTAATCTTAGGTTTATTTTATGGACTTGGGTCAAGAACAATCAAAAATAATAAAGATTTCGTAGATGCTTTAGGTTATTCATTAGATGGAATTGGAAAAACTTTAGTTTTAATTCTCGCGGCATCATTATTTGTAAGTGTTGTAAAATATTCAAATATAGGAACTGTCATTGTAGCTTATTTAGCAAGTATTTTTAGAATAATTAATTTTGAAGGCTTACCATTAATCATTTTGCTATTTATAACATCAGCTATTGCAACCTTATTTTTACCTGCATCCATTTCCAAATGGAGTATTATTTCAACAATTGCTATTCCTGTATTTATGAATGCGGGGATTACCCCAGAATTTGCTCAAATAATCTTCCGTTTCGGAGAAAGTGTTACCATGGGTTTAACACCTGTAATGGCTTATTTTGTCATTTATTTGGCATTCTTAAATAAAAATACTCAAGAAGAAAAAACGATTGGCATTTTTGAAGCAATAAAATACCAAGCGCCTTATGCGACAGTCTCAGCGATTATATTCTTGATTTTAATTGTTCTTTGGTATATCATAGGACTACCATTAGGAATTAACGGCGGAACCGTTTTATAAAGGAGGATGTCTATGTCTTTAAAAGCAGGAATAGTTGGTTTACCTAATGTAGGAAAGTCAACGCTTTTTAATGCCATAACCAAAAAACATATCTTAGCTGCGAACTATCCATTCGCGACTATCGATCCAAATGTCGGAGTTGTAACTGTACCAGACCAAAGATTAGAATTTTTAGAAAATCTCTATTTGCCAAAAAATACGGTACCAACATCATTTGAATTTACCGATATTGCCGGATTAGTAAAAGGAGCCAGTAAAGGCGAAGGATTAGGAAATAAATTCTTATCTCATATTAGAGAAGTTGATGCAATAGTAGAAGTAGTAAGGTGTTTTATAGATGAAAATATCATTCATGTATCTGGAAAAATAAATCCAATAAATGATATTGAAATTATTAATGTCGAACTTATTTTATCGGATTTAGAAATTGTAGAAAATCGATTAGGAAAAATCGAAAAAAAAGCTCAAACAACTAAAGATAAAGAAACAGTAGCTGAATATGAAGTTCTAAAAAAATGTCAGGAAGCCTTAATGGAGAATATTCCGTTAAGACAAATAACCTTTAATGAGGATGAAACACTTCTTTTAAAAAACTTTAATTTTATCACAGCTAAACCAATTATTTATGTAGCAAACGTAAATGAAGAGGATGCGGTAATCGGAAAAAATGAATATACAGAAGAAGTAAGAGAGTATGCGAGTAAAGAAAATGCCAGCGTTATTGTGATGTGTGCGAAATTAGAAAGTGAATTAGCCGAATTAGAAGAAAGTGACAAAAAAAACTTTTTAAAAGAATTAGGCATTTCCCACAGTGGTTTAGATAAATTAATATTTGCAACTTACGACTTATTAGGACTTCAAACATTTTTTACAGTCGGAAAAGATGAATGCCGAGCTTGGACATTTAAAAAAGGTACAATAGCCAAAAAAGCTGCCGGTTTAATCCACAGTGATATCGAAAGAGGCTTTATTAAAGCAGAAATCATGAAATATAATGACTTAGAAGAACTAAAAGATGAAAAAAAAGTTCAAGAAGCTGGAAAACTTTATCTAGAAGGCAAAGATTACATCATGCAAGATGGTGATATTGTCTATTTTAGATTTAATGTATAAGGAAGAAAAAAATGAAAGAAGTTAAAATAAAAGGAATTTATAAACACTATAAGGGAGATTACTATATAGTTGAAGATATAGCTCTAGACTGTGAAAATTCAGAAAAAATCGTTCTGTATCGTGCTCTATATGAAAATGGAACTCTTTGGGCAAGACCTTTAAAAGATTTTTGTAAAGAAGTAAATAAAGAAAATCAAAAATATCGTTTTGAATTACAAGAAATAAAATCAAAAAGAAGTTAGATTAAAATAGTCTATGTAAAAGTAGATTATTTTTTTGCTTTCTTACATTTTAATTTGCCGATTTTTTCTTTTTTTTAATAAATTAAATTGATAATTTATAGTGATTATAGCAGTTTTTGGTATAGATCTGCACTTTATTTTGAAGTGAAATCTGCACATTAATTTAGAAAAAACATGTTATGTCAAACAATTGTAAATTGACGTGGGGGGGGGGTATAAATGATAAAATTATCTTAGGAAACTAAGATGATTTTTTTAGTAATAAGAAAAAAATCTGATATAATATACATGACATAATATGACGTGATATAAAAAACATAAAAGAAACCATAATAAATGTAGGTGGGAAGAATGAATAGGAAAAAAGGACTTTTATTAGGAATAGGAATTTTACTAATTGGTTTAAGTTTAGTTGGAGTGAGTTATGCGAGTTGGTTATTTACAAGTAAACAAAAAGACTTTAATACTTTGCAAAGTAAATGTTTTGAATTAACTATGATTAATGAAAGTGAAGGAATTACTTTATCTAAAGCTTATCCAATTAGTGATGAAGAAGGTTTAGATACTACCGGATACACTTTTACAATCAAAAACACTTGCAATACCTATGCTACTTATCAAGTGAATTTAGAAGAATTACTTACCGAAGAAAAAAGATTAAGTAGAGAGTATATTAAGGTAAGTGTCAATGATGGAAGTCCAATAAGTTTAAAGAATTTGGAAGAGCAAATAGGACATATCGAAGAGGCTGATAAATCTTATGGCTTAACAAGTGGATCTTTAGCCCCAGAAGAAGAAGCTACCTATACAATAAAACTTTGGATGGATGAAAGTACTCCTCCATTAGAAGAAACAATGAATGCCACATTCTTAAGTAAAGTAAGTATCGAAGCAGGATATATTGAAGAAGGAAAATTGGAAAATACAATCCAAATAATAGCAACAAGTAAAACAGAAGAATTTAGTCAAGAAAAAGAAGCTTTTGAAATAGTTGGAACGAGTGAAAACTATAATCTAATTGAATATAGTTTCGATAATACCCATTGGACAAGAATTGAAAATCCAAATAAAGAAGTTACAATACTTGAAGAAATTACTAAAGAAGGAAGTTATACAATTTATTTAAAAGATGAAGTAGGAAACATACAAGAAATACCTATTACTACAAATAAATTAGACCAAACCATTCCAGAAATCTCAATCGAAGTTCAAGATAAACAAGAAACTATCGAATTAGAAATAGAATTATTGGATGAAAAATCCGGAATAAAAAGTTATGCAATTACAACAAATAAAGAAGAACCAGAAGAATGGATTAGTTATAAAGGAAAGATTACTTACACCGTAACTGAAAATAATATCTATTATATCTGGGCAGAGGATCAAGTAGGAAATAAAACCTATCAAGTGTATTCAGCAAGTACAATCGATATTAAAGCTCCAGAAGTAACAATCAGTAATACTTTAACCGACTGGGGAACAACAGATACCATTCAAATCAAAGCAACAGATGATGTAATTGGAATTAGTGGAATCAGTATTAGTAAAGAAGAGGACGTATACTATTGGGAAGTAATAGAAAATTCTTTAAGTTATGAAACGGAAAAAGAGATTACAGAAAATGGAACCTATTATATTTCTCTCAAAGATGGCTATGAACATATCACTACGAAAAGTATTGTAATCGATAAAATTGATAATATCTTACCAAGTATCGAAAGTCTAAGTGCATCCACAGAATGGGGAACAAAGAATGAAATCACAGGAACAGTTGTAGACAATGAAAGTGGATTAAGTGGATATCAAATCACGAAAGAAAAAACAGAACCAAGCGAATACCTATCTATAAGTGGTTCAAGCTATGAGTTTACTTATACAGCAACCGAAAATGGAATTTATTATATTTGGGTAAAAGATGGTGTAGGAAATCTATATCAAACCGAAATCGAAGTAAGTAAAATAGACAACACAGCCCCAGTATTATCAACTATTACAAATAGTAGTAATGGCGAATGGGCACAAAGTGTCACATTAAGTTGGGATATCGAAGAAACAGGAAGTGGAATAAAGAGTGTTGAGTGGAGATTAAATGATGGAACAACATGGACAGCATTTTCAGAAACTGAGCAAAATGGAACTACTAGAACAAATGAACGAAATGATACGATTTATATTAGAGTCACAGATAATGCAGGAAATGTGAGTAATATAGAAAGTACCGTTTTAAAAATAGATAGAACAAATCCAACCGTGTCATGGAGTATAAATAGTAGTACAACAGGATCAAATAGTTGGTATAAAGCTTTAAGTTTAAAAGCAACATTAAGTGATAGTCAAAGTGGTGTTGCTAGTGCCAAATATTGTACAACCACATCAACTACTTGTACACCAGGAACAACAGCAACAATAAGTAATAACGCTTTTACAGTTACTTTAGGAAGCAAGGCAAGTGCTCAGAGGGTATGTAGTGAAATAACAGATACTGCTGGGAATACTAGTGGAGTAATATGCAGTGCAAGTTATAAAGTAGATACAACAAATCCAACAGCAAAGATAAGTGCAACAGCAAGTAATAATACGATTAAAGTAAGTGCCAGTGGAAGTAGTGATAGTCATAGTGGAATAGCAAATTATCAATATAGTAAAGATAATAAGACATGGTATACAAGTACATCTAATAGTTATACATTTACTGGGCTATCAATTGGTTCATATACTGTATATGTTAAAGTCACAGATAATGCAGGTAGAACTAGTAGCGCCGTTAGTACTACAGTAAAAGTTGCTGATATTGCTAGCAATTATATTACAAATTTAGCAAATTCAAGTAGTGAATTAGCCTATGATAATACAGAAGATAATAATTTGCGATACATAGGAGCTGCTCCGAATAATTATGTAAGTTTTAATAATGAATTATGGCGAATAATAGGAGTATTTAATAATATCGATGATGGAACAGGAACAAAAGAAACTAGATTAAAAATCGTCCGGGCAAACAGAATAGGCAGATATAGTTGGGATAATACAGGTTCATATGGTTTAAATAATTGGAGTGATAGTACCTTACAGAAAGTATTGAATGAAGGAGCTTACTTTAATCGAACAACTGGAGAATGTCCATATGGTCAAAATGGAGCAACAACAGCTTGTGATTTTAGTATTACAGGTTTATCTGAAGAAACAAAGAACATGATAGGTAATGCATTGTGGAGTTTAGGCGGAAGTAGCGAATATGAAGAAATAACAGCAAGTATGTTTTATGAAAGAGAAAGAGGGACAGACGTATATTCAGGAAGACCTACAGAATGGATAGGAAAAGTCGCGCTTATATATCCTTCAGACTTTATATACGCCACAAGTGGAGGAACTACAATTGATAGAGAAACATGTTTAAATAAAGAGCTATATAATTGGAATTATTCATCGTATGCTGATTGCCCCGATAATGTTTGGTTAATTGAGGACTACGGGCAATGGACATTAACTCCAGTCTCTGATTATCTTGGGGCGAGAGCGTTTTTGGTGGACAACGCCGGATATTTCGAAGATGTATATGTGCACAATATCAATGCTATAATACCTACCTTATACCTAAAAGCAAACATAAAAATCTCTGGAGGAACAGGAACAATTTCAAATCCATTCATCTTATCAGTGAATTAATATTATCAAGGATCCTTGATAATATCTCTTGAATCTATAGAAGATATAAATGAACCCCAGTCACGCATAAGAGTGACAGGGGTCCAGCTAGTTATCCACATTGAGTATTTGATGAAAAAATAAAAAGAAGTAATACCTTTGAATTTTTCAAAGTTATTATAAGGCAAGTCTGTTTTTTAAAGGGAAACCCGAACTCTTCTAACAGCAACAACGCATTTTATGTGAACAATAGAAATACTTCTTCCTCCCGCAAGTCCTTGTTATGATGCGTAAGAAAAATTGAGATATTTCTTGAGAGTGAATAAGATCAAGATTTGTCTTTGGTTTAAAACTTAAATATATAGTATGGATGGAGAGTATACGTACAGTGTAATCAGATTAATTACATGTCAAAATATTGAATCAATGAAATTTTACAATAAAAAAAGAATATGGTATACTATGAATGTAAAGAAATGGAGGAAAAAAATTGAATAATCAAACAATGGCCAAGACTTTTGGTTGGATGTTTATTGGACTTTTAGTAACATTTATAACTGGATATGTAATCTCTATGAATCCAAATATGTTATTAAATGTTATGAGTACAACAGGATTAATACTTATCGTTATCATAGAATTTGCTTTAGTTATTTTTTTATCAGCAAGAATTACGAAAACGAAACCAATTACAGCAAAGATAAGTTTCTTACTTTACTCATTTGTAAGCGGTTTAACATTTTCAAGTATCTTCGTTGTTTATGAAATAACTTCAATTATGTTTGTTTTCTTAATAACAGCAATTCTTTTTGCTGTAATGGCAGCTATAGGAGCTTTTACAAAAGTTGATTTAACAAAAATGGGAACCTATTTATTCATGGCTTTACTTGGTGTAATTTTATGTACAATTGTAAACATATTTTTAAATAGTCCATCATTTGACTTAATCATTTCTATTGTAGTCATATTAATTTTTATTGGTTTTACAGCTTATGATGTTCAAAAAATAAAAAATTTAAGTGAAATGAATTTAATTGCCGAAGACAATCTAGCTATTTATGGTGCTTTAGAATTATACTTAGATTATATTAACTTATTTTTACATTTACTAAGATTTTTTGGCAATAATAATGATAATTAAGAAGGAAAAAACATCCTTCTTTTTATATATAAAAAGAAATGAAGTTAAAGGTAGAAGGAAATAATCTTTTCAAAACTTTTTTCTTTTGATAAAATAATACTAGGTGAGTGGTATGAGTTATCTTTTCGTTTTCTTTCATATTTTAATCTTTATGGATTGTCATTTTCTTTTTAAAAAAAAGATGCGTAAAAGTAGTGTGATTCTAGGTACAATCAACTTGTTAACAATTATTGTTAACGTAATTGAATGGTGGGGCCTATTTGAAAATAAAACAATTTCTTCAGTAATTTATTTTACTCAAATGCTGTCTAATAATTTCTTTTTTGTTTTTCTTTCAATTTTAATTAATTTGATTTTAATAGTTTTATATTTTGTAACAACAAAAAAAGCTGAAAAAAAGCAAAAGCAAAATAAAATTTTAAAAGGCATGTTACATACTTTAGCAATAATTGAACTACTTTTCTTTACATTCGTATTGTTTTCAAAAAATGCTGACTTCATTTTATTTATTTACATAATAGGAGCATTCATTTATTTAATAAAACGTTATATCAAAAATCAAAAAAATTACTATTTAGCTTTTCTCTTAGTTCTGCTTATTTTTAGTTGGTATTCTTATGCCACTTATGAAGGTGCAGCAAGACTTCAAATAGCATTAGTAGGATACCCAGCAAATGCCTACGAAACAGGTTTAGAAGAATTAAAATATTATGAGGAAAAAAATAGTCGTAAATATGTACCAATTAAACAAATTGAAATCAATGATGGTTATATGGGAATAATAGAAGTTAAAAATTATTTATTTTTAAAATTTGGGACTTATGAAAAATATTAAGTCCTTTTTTTGCAAATAAATGTTTGCATTTTTTTTGCAAAATCGTTATAATAAAATTGTAAAAATTAAGGGGGCATACATCATGGAAATAATAAAAACAAAAACTATAATGAAGAAACTAAATCAAGGAAATCGTTGGTTTGGAGTCGATTATCATATGAATTTATATAAAGGATGCTCCATGGGATGTATTTATTGTGACTCCAGATGTGAATCCTATCATATAGAAAATTTTGATGAAGTAAGAATTAAAGAAAATGCCTTAGAAATACTAGAAGAAGAATTAAAAAGTAAACATCTTAAAGGAGTTGTTTCTTTGGGTTCACTATCTGACCCATATAATCCAGAAGAAGAGCATCTAGAGTTGACAAGAAATGCTTTAAAACTTATTGCAAAATATGGTTTTGGAGTATCTATTGATACCAAAAGCGATTTAATTTTAAGAGATTTAGATTTATTAAAAGAAATAGAAAAACGTAACAGTGTCATTATCAAAATTTCTATTACAACGTACGATAATGAGTTAGCCAAAAAAATCGAACCAAATGTTATTTCATCAACAAAAAGATTTGGTGTTTTAAAAAAATTGCGTGAAAATGGGATTTATGCAGGCGTTTTAATGACTCCCGTTCTCCCTTTTCTAACGGATACAGAAGATAATATATTAAATATGATAGTAAAAAGTAAAGAAGCTGATGCCAAATTCATCTATACTAGAATGGGAATGACTTTAAAAACCAATCAAAGAGATTACTATTATAAAGCATTAGATATATTATATCCTGGCTTAAAAGAAGACTATATGGCAGTATATGGCAAAAAAAATATTTGCAATACGTTACAATTTCGTCATTTAATGGAACTTTTTTTAAAAAAGTGTAGCGAAAATCAAATTTTAACAGAAATGGATGCCATAATCGCTGATTATAAAAAAGAAATTTTCCAAAATGAGCAAATGAGTTTATTTTAAAATATACAAAAAAAGTATATTTTTTTTTATTTAGACCATAATAACCATGGGTGAGAAAATATGAGTGAAAAAGAATTATTATATGTTGAAGATGCGTTAAGTCATCTTGAATATTTTAAAAGACATTTATGTATTAATAAAGAATGCATAACAGAAACAAAAGAAGTAAATTTATTAAAGAAAATCGAAAAGAAAACAGATTCATTATATGAAGATTTTTATAATGAATTGAAAGGAGAATAACTATGGATAACAAAACAATGTTAGAAGGTATTCTATGGGATTTAAAATGTCTAGGAGATTTATTTCTTCACGGATCAATTGAATCAGGAACACCTTCATTACATAAAACGTTTAAAGAATCATTAATGGAAATTTTAACTTTACAAAATGAATTATACACTTTAATGAGTGAAGAAGGAATGTATACCGTTTCAAATGTAGCTGAAACAAAAATTACTAAAACAAAAAATAAATTTGAACCGACTTTAGAAGAGGGTTAATAAGAAAAATAGCTTGGGTAATAAATCTAAGCTATTTTTTTTAAAAAATTATATAAAATTCACAAAAATTACATATATCTTCTCTAAAATAAAATAGAATGGTGAAAGAATATGAAAGAAAAAATAAAAGGTATTTTAGTTTGCGCAATTTCTTTACTCGCAATAGTGGGAGTTATCTTTATCATATCTTCAAATATTAATCAAAGCATTGCAGAAAAATCTAGTATTTCCAAATAACTTTTGCTATAATAAACCAAGGGAAGTGAGTTAAATGAAAAAAAATAAAATTTTATTATTAATGGCAAGTCTTTTGACAGTTTTATTTATTGCACCAACACATGCCAATGCGGATACAGTTAACGTTTATTTCTTTAGAAGTTCAAGTTGTTCACATTGTCAAGAAGCGCAGGCGTTTTTTAAAGAATTACAAGAAGATGAAGAATACAAAGACTTATTTGTCTTAAGAGACTTTGAAGTAAGTTCTAAAAAGAATTCAAATCTAATGTCAGAAGCAGCTGAAATCATGGGCGATAATGCTACAGGAGTCCCTTATATTGTTATCGGTGAAGAATCATTTATGGGATATTCTAGTTCGAGTGATGAAAATATCAAAAATGCCATTAAAGAAACCTATGAAAATGAAGAGTTTGTAGATCCTCTTGCATCATTAATGTCAGATGCTGAAAATGGAAGTAATGATGGTCTAATTATAGTTGGTATTCTTGTTGGAGTAATTGCGGTAGTAGGTGTTGGAATTTTCTTTGCTAGAAAAGATACAGACAAAATAGAAGAAGCAATAGAAAAAGAAGAGAAGAAAGAAGAAATAAAAAAAGTTGAAGAAAAACCTGTCACAAAAAATGAAGGAAAAACTTCAACAAAGAAGAGTACAACTAAAAAAGCGAGTACAAGTAAAACTTCAACAAAAAAAACGACTACAGCCAAAAAAACAACAACCAAAAAGAAAACGACTAAAAAGTAGAAAAGATTATGATTAAAGAGTAAGGCTATATTAATACATAAATTTTAGCCTTACTTTTTATATGTTATTAATCATAAAAAATTTCAAATAAATAAAAAGCAGTATATTTAATTTCAAATATACCACTAAAAAATTAAGGTAAAACTCATATAGGATCATAATTATTTTTTAGAATTTCTAAAAAAGTAATTAACCAAATCTATAATAGAATAGATAATTAAAACAACCCCTAAAACTACAAGAACAACATTTTTAGCAAATATAGAATAAATTCCTAAAAGAATAAATAAAATTGCAATAATTAATTCGCTAATATAAAGTTTTGGATGATTCACTTTATAAAAAGAAGCATTACCAAGTTTTGTTAATCCAGAAAAGATAAGCCATATTCCTGTAATAATCTGAATTGCATTTGTTAAAAAACTAGCTAATAAAATAGTTAAAATCCCAATAACAATACTACTTATTCCACTCATCATAACTCGGGAATCTTCCATATGAAATTGATTTTTTATTTGATAATAACGGATAAATTTAAAAATTCCATATAAAGAAGCTAAAATTCCCAAAAAGATAAAAATAGAACTTAAAACTCCTTCAGAATTAAAAGTTAAAAAAATGCCTAAAATAAGGAGTAAAAGAGATCCTATAGGAAAACTAGATTCGCTATTTTTATTATTTACAATTGTAACTTTCATAAACCGTCCTTTCTTAAGAACAATTATATCATTTTATAGAAATAAAATAAAGATTATGTTATAATGAATTTATGATAAATGGGGTCGAGAGAGTGGAAATTGAAGTAATCAAAAAAACGTTAGCAAAATATGGTTTTTATTCTTTTAAAAAAGAACCTTTTTTATATGTTCAAAATAATGAATTTGGCATTTCTTTTACTTTAAAAGATAATTTATATGGAGAACTTACAAGAGCTTTTATCCCATCTTCACTAGAAGAATTAGAAGATTTTCTTGGCAAATATAGTTGGTTTAAAAAATATGGTCAAAAATATCAGATAGAAATAAAATTATCAGATTATAAAAGTAAAAATCCCCAAATAAAGTTTATTAAAGATAGTAAAGAATATACTCTAGATGATTTAATAAAACTATCTAATGAAATAAACAGCGAAAAAGACAACGCAGAACGAAAAAAAGAAGAAATATATATAAAAAAATTAAAAAGAACTTTATTTTTATTAATCGAAGTAATAAAAGAAAAAATAAAAATTCAAGAAGATAGTTATCAAAACTTATTAAGACTTAAACAAGAATATCATCAAAAATATAATCATTTTGTCGAAATAAAAAAAGAATATTCCAAAGAAAAAAAAGCAGATTTTTTATCAGAAGAAACAATAGAAAAAATTCCTGATTTTACATCAAAAATCGAAAAAATGCTTATAGATATAAATAAAACCAAAAATAAAAAAGAATTAGAAAATCAAATTGACAATTTAATCTCATTTATTAAAGAATTAGAAACAAATAAAAACTTGATTACAAATAAATACGAGTTAATTAAATTACCTCTCGAATTAGAAAAAATAACAAAAAAAATAGAAATTATAGAAAAAGCATCTAGGAAAAAAAGAGGATTCTTTGCTAAAAAAGAAAATATTGATATAGAATTAAAAGAAATAGATGAAAAAAGTATGACAAAGCAAATTGTTTCATATGAAAATTATGAAAAAAATGAATTAGAACGACTTGAAGAAAAATATGCGATGATTCCTGAACTAGATAGAAGAACGATTGGCGACTTTTTAATTGAATTCGATAATCTAAAAATTAAAGAGCCTGATTTTCAAGAAAAACAAGAAGAAAAAGAGTTATCTTATGAAGAAGTAATGACCAACTTAGAAGAGAGTTTTGAAAAAAGAACGTTAGAAGAGAAAAAAGTTTTAACAATGTATCATTCATTTTTAAGAAAAATTATTTTAGACGAGAAACTAACATATACTAAAGATCTTGAAGATTTTATAAATCATCTTGAAAATCCAAATAACATTTTATTTAAATTAAAATACTTTAAAAAAATTGAAACGATTACTCCAGAAAAATGTTTAACAAGTTTAAAAAATGAAGCAAAAAAAATATTAGAAATTTCACCGGATATTTTAAAAGGAGATATAAATGTTTTTTTTAAAGATAACAAAATAATAAAAGCTTCAAACTTTCTCGCAGCTTCTAATAAAAGAATGCTTGCTCCCGCACAGTATCAAGGAGAAAATGATACAAATTATATTGCTTTATTGAAAAAAAATTCTAAAGTGTATTTCATTCCTAATGAGATTACTTATGATATAGAAAATGATGAAATTTTAATTCAAAAAAATAATCAACCATTTTTTTTAATAGATCTTAAAAAAAATAACTTCAAGTATTCAAGTTCTGATATAATAAAAATTGTAAGATATCAAAATAAGATGATCTGTGAAAATAAAATTACCATTGTTACAGACTTAGTAAGCACCAAAATTGATCAGTATAAAAACATAATAATTGAAGGGAAAGATTAAATTGAATCAAGAAGAATTTATAAAAAAATTAAAAGATAAATTAGAAATTTTAACTCCAGAGGCTTTAGAAGAAGAAATAAAAATTTACGAATTAGAAATTGAAAGGCAAAAAGATCAAAATATCAAAGAAGAAGCAATTATAAAATCTTTTGGAACAATAGAAAATATAGTAAAAAAGATTTTAAATAAACATGGTATTAATCCTGAAAAAGTCATGAAAAAGGAAAGTTTGCTATATAAAAAATTTGAAGAGTTATTTGAGGTAATTCACCGAGTAGTAGATGTTATGTCAAAAAATGAATTGAAAGAAAATATAAAAATTGTTTTTGATTTACTAATTTTAATTATATTTATTTCTTTAATAAAAATTCCATTTATTTTAATTCAAAATTTAGGAGATAGTTTATTATCTTATATCGATATACCATATAGTATGGATATATGGGGACTAATTGTAGATTTAATTTATATTGTAATTTCAGTAATTATTTTTGCAAACATTTTTACAAAATGGTTTAAAAATTTAAAAGTAGCCAAAAAAATAAAAACGAAAGAATTAGAATCAGTTACATTAAAGGATAATGAAAAAGAGTAGTTAGAAATAACTATTCTTTTATTTTATCCTCTTGTTTTTGATAACGAAGAATGTCTTCGACATTACAATTTAAAGCACCGCAAAATTGTGATAAAACATATAAGTCAACTCGTGAAATAGTTCCTAAATAATAACCTTGTATAGTTTCAAATCGAAGCCCAGTTAAACGACACAATTTATTTTTACTTATATGCTTTTTTTCCATAACGTCTTTTAAACAAAAGCAAATATGGTGTGTCGTCTCCATAATATCACCCTTTATTAATGGTTGAATAAAAAAGTAAACACACGTAAATAAAAGAAAAAGAAAACTATCGATAAAATAAGAAAAATCGATAGTTTTTGCTTGTAAAAAAGATAAAAATAGAGTAAATTAAAGGACATGAACGAGAA
>CALVUM010000083.1 GCA_944363605.1 uncultured Bacilli bacterium | reverse complement strand
GACTGAACTCATTAATACGGATTACTTATATGATTTTAGGGATATAGAATGATCATCTATATCCCTTTTCTTTTTTTCTCTAAATTAATGTGCTGATTTCACTTCAAAATAAAATGCAGATCTATATTCATAATTTGTCAAGCAACTGTAAATTGACATGGGGGGGGGTATACATGATAAAATTATCTTAGGAAACTAAGATAATTTTTTTAGTAATAAGAAAAAATTTGATATAATATATATGACATAATAAGGCATGTGTAGAATAACTCCTAATGAACCATAATAGAAATAGGTGAGACAATGAAAAAGCGTTTTATTCTTTTTATATTAATTATGTGTATATCGGTATGCTTGATCATCTTACTTCAAAGAGAAAAGAAAATAAAAGAATATTCGATAAAGGAAAATATAGAATTAGCTATTTATTTAAATGATGAAAAAACGAATAAAATTCCTCAAGAAGGAGGAAACATATTTGATGAAACAAGAAGTAGTTGCACAAATGAAGCTTATATTATTTGGGATTATAAAACCTGGAGTCCGATAATAAAAAATATGAGTGAATACAAAACCAAATGTGAGCTATATTTTAAAACAGGTTACAGCGAAGCCCTTTTAAACGGTGCTGATCCCGTACTAGAAGAACCTTTAATACCCGTAACGATCGATGAAGATGGAACTGTCAAAAAAGCTGATATTGGAAGTGAGTGGTATAGTTATGCGAATAAGAACTGGGCGAATGCAGTCCTATTATTTGATGAAAGTGAAGATTATTTAGCCGGAGATACGATACCAGAGGATGCAATAGAGTCCTATTTTGTCTGGATTCCGAAATATCGATATCAGTTATGGGATTTAGGAAACTATGACAGTTTAACGGAAATAAATGAAAAAAAAGTACATGAGATTCCTTTGATTTTTGGCGATTATGATACAAATGATAATAAAGAAAGTGAATGTACCACCCCAATGACAAGTGGAGCAAGTGGAAATTGCCAAATTGGAGATTATATGACTCATCCAGCATTCCTAAGTATTCCAAGTACCGGATTCTGGGTTGGTAAATTTGAAACCGGATATAATGGGGCGACTAGTTCAACTGAAGCTGTGCAAAATATTAATGATTCAAGTAAAATGATTATCAAACCAAATGTTTATAGTTGGCGAGGTATACAAATAGCAAATGCGTTTTATAGTTCATATAATTATCACCGAAAACTAGACAGTCATATGATGAAAAATACAGAGTGGGGAGCAGTAGCCTATTTACAGCATAGTTCCTATGGAAGTGCAACAAATATTAGATTGAACAATAATTCTAGCTATATAACAGGTTACCAAGCTAATGAGGAGCCAACCTGTGGAATTAGTGGTTCAGTTCATTTGGAATGTAACATAATGTGTAACGATGGCACGTGTAATAGAGCTTATCCCAATAGCGTTCTCTCAAGCACTACTGGAAATATCACAGGAATTTACGATATGGCGGGTGGCTCATGGGAATATGTGATGGGAGTTGTATTAGACGAAAACGGACAACCAATGAGTGGAAGAAATAGTTTATATAATTCAGGTTTCAACGGAACATTTGGTTGCCCAACATGTGACGATGATACTCAAGAACTTACATCTTTAACAACTGGTTATGACTTTCCAGATAAGAAGTATTATGACACTTACATCTATGCTACAGAATATACACAATATCAACGAAGAATCTTAGGAGATGCAACAGGTGAAATGGGACCGTTTGCTACAAGTGACTTTACTTCTATAGGTTCTCCTACAACTTATGTGATAGGGAGTTGGTATCTGGACGGCGGAACATCTATAAATAATAGAAGTCCTTGGTATTATCGTGGAGCAGAAAGAATCCAAGGCCAATATGCTGGAATATTTAATTTTTATAATAGAGACGGAAGAGCTTTAGTTTGGACAAGTTTTCGGATTGTACTTCAATAATTCAAATAGCTACATAAGCTATTTTTTTAGATAAACCATTTTTTTCCATAGTAACTATTACCATAATTTTTAATAAAAATATGTTTATACTACATGATGATTAGAAAGGAAGAGAAAAATGAAAAAAAATTATAAAAGTATTATTTTATTTTTTCTTACTATTTTATTATTTCCTTTACAAGTATTTGCCTATTCAAATAAGGTTATAATAGGCGGAGAAAGTGTAGGAATTCATATTGAAACACCAGGTGTTATGGTCATAGGTTTTTATCCCGTAAATGGTGAATACTTAAAAGGCACACCTGAAATTCAAATAGGAGATTTAATAGTTAAAGTAAATCAAACAAATATTTCTTCTATTAATGATTTGACTTCAGTTATTGAAAAAGAAATGATAAATAATGAAATAGAAGTGATTGTAAATAGAAATCATGAAGAAAAGAAAATAAAAATGACTTTGGAAAAAGTAGATGGAATTTATAAGACAGGCTTATATGTCAAAGATAGTATTACAGGTATTGGTACACTTACGTACATTGATCCAGGCACCAAAGTATATGGGGCCTTAGGACATGAAATTATTGAAAGCACGACAAGTGAAATAGTCGAAGTAAGAACAGGAAAAATTTTTGAAAGTACAATTACGAGCATTAATAAAAGCAGTACGGGTGTAGCAGGTGCCAAAAATGCAAACTTCAATTATAAAAATATTTATGGAAACATATTAGCAAATGGTTCGCATGGTATTTATGGGATTTATGAAGCTAATTTAGATGATAAAGTAATGGAGATTGCTAAACCAGAGGAAATAAAAATTGGCACAGCTTCCATATATACAGTCTTAAGCGGTCAAGAAAAAAAAGAATATGAAATCGAAATTACAAGTATCAAAGAGTATAGTGATATAAAAAATATTACTTTTGAAATAACAGATAAAGACCTCATTGAAAAAACCGGTGGAGTAGTGCAGGGAATGAGTGGTTCTCCAATCGTTCAAAATAATAAATTAATAGGAGCAGTCACTCACGTTATTGTTGATAATCCTCTAACCGGATATGGAATATTTATTACAACTATGTTAGAAACAGGAGATAAATATACCGAATAAAAAATCGAGATTTTCACTCGATTCTTTTTATTGAAAAGCATAAACTGCAATACTAGCTACAATTCCAGCTACCATGATAAATAAAATAATCCATGTAATTACTTGACGTACTTTTTTATTCATAAAATAACCTCACTTTTTCTTATTAAATTTATCATAAAATTCTAAGTTTGTAAATATACTTTCTTAGGTGATTAACTTGAAATATTGTAAAGAATATTTTAAAAAAAATCAGTATTTCGTATTATTCTTAGCAGTTTTACTTATTTTTGGGATCTTTGTTGGGTTGTATTTAGGTGTATCTCATATAGATATATTAAAAGAAGAAGTAACTTATTTTGTCAACAATATTTCTAATCGTGCATATAATTATTTGTTTTTTCATTTTTTCGTGTTTGTAATAGGAATAGTTACTAGCTTTCTAGCAATTGGAGTTCCTTTCTTATGTACAGTAATTTTTTACGAAGGAATGAGCATTGGTTTTCTTATAGGGATATTTAGTGTAACCTATGGTTTAACTGGATTTGTTTTTTCAATTATTTTTATTCTTATTACAAAATTATTTTATCTTATTTGTCTTTTGTTCTTATTTTCAAAATGCCTTCGAATAGCCAGAAAAATGATTGGAAAATATATTTATAAAACAGATCCAAGTATTATTGTTGTCCATTTGGTTAAAGGATGTGCATTATGCACTTTTCTTCTCGTAATTTATGATACTTTATTATGGGGATTCGGAAATAAAATCCTACCACTTTTTAATTTTTTGATTCTTTGATATAATATACAAAAGTTAAGGAAGTGCATTATGGAAAATAAAAAAGTAATTGTCGGAATGAGTGGGGGAGTAGACTCTGCAGTAAGTGCTTATTTATTAATACAAGAAGGGTATGATGTAGAAGGATTATTTATGAGAAACTGGGATTCCTCATTAAACAATGATGTTTTAGGAAACCCAACTTTAGATAGTAATATTTGTCCACAAGAAGCGGATTATCAGGATGCTTTAAAAACTTGTCAAATTTTAGGGATACCTTTACATCGAATAGATTTTATAAAAGAATATTGGGATAATGTTTTCACATATTTTTTAGAGGAATTAAAAAAGGGACGTACGCCTAATCCAGACTTACTTTGCAATAAATATATTAAATTCGATGTATTTAAAAAAGAAGCATATAAATTAGGAGCTAAATATATGGCAACTGGTCATTACGCAAGATTGGAAAACGGGAAACTTTTAAGGGGTATAGATAATAATAAAGATCAAACCTATTTTCTAGCACAACTTACTCCTGATCAATTAAAAGATGTTCTATTTCCTGTAGGTAATTTAACCAAACCAGAAGTGCGTAAAATTGCTGAAGATGCTAAACTAAATGTTGCGTCTAAAAAAGATTCAACTGGTATATGCTTCATTGGGGAAAGACATTTTCAAGAATTTATTCATAACTATTTGAAACCAAATCCAGGCGATATTGTCAATGTAGTAACAAATGAAGTCATTGGAAGACATACAGGCCTAATGAATTATACAATTGGTCAGAGAAAAAATGTAGGATTATCCGGATTTAAAGAAAGACATTATGTTTGTGGGAAAAGTGTTTCTAAAAACATTCTATATATTGCTTTTGGCGAGGATAACTCTTATTTAATGAGTGATTGTTGTATTTTAGAACAAGTAAATTGGATTAGCGCCACTCACCCGACTTTTTGTACGGCGAAATTTCGATATCGAGGTAGCGATTATCCAATCCAAATAGAATACTTAGAAAATAATGAAGTAAAAGTTCATTATCCAGAAGAAGTAAAAGCTGTAACTCCAGGCCAATTTTGCGTTTTCTATCTTGGTGAAGAATGCTTAGGAAGTGGTATAATTAAAGAAGTTTTTAAAAATAACGAAAAACTCTGGTATTTAAGCGACTAAAAGGGGTTAAAAAAATTTATGCCTTTTACTTGACACAAAAATGTTAAGTAGATATAATGATAATGTAAATATTAAAAAGAGAGTAGGCATAGAAATGAACAAATTAAATGAATTATTACAAGAATTAGGAATTTCAAAGGTAAGATTAGCAAAATATTTAGGCGTGTCAAGACAAATGGTATATAATTACCTAGAACTTGATGATATAAATAAGTGGCCTAAAGAGAAAAAAATTCTTCTTTATAAATTACTTGATATAACTGATGATTCAGAAACATCTTTAGAAAAAATTAATGTAACAACAGATTATTTAATGAATGTTGAAAATCGTTTAAATCAAGGCATGAAAAATGCAAATGATATAGATAACTATTTAGATTTAAAAAACTTAAATAAAGAATCTCAAGTACTTTTAACAGACATTGTAAATTTACTTAAAGAAAAACTAAGCGTTGAAGAGAGAAGGGAAGAGAACTACTATGCTCTGTTATATTTATTCCATATGTTACAATCAATGAGCAATGTTCCAGAAATAAAATATATATTTGGATACATGTCAAAAATAACAGGATTTACAAAGCCAGACGAATTCAAATTTAATGAAGATAAACAATTTATTTTTGAAGGAATACTTTACTCTGCCCTAACGCTTTATAATAATGGGGGAGCTTCACGTAGCAAACTAACTGAATCTCATCGTAGATTTGTCCAAGAAATCGAAAAGAAAAAAGAAGAAAAATTGAGTCGAACTCAACAATTAAATACTGTTCGAATTCAAGCTTTAAAAGAACTTGGATATACAGAAATTAATGTGGATAATGCTGAAGAAGTTTTTGAAAAAATTGCTGAAATTGAATCTAGAAGCTCAATGATTAGTGAAAATTAATATTTTTGTAAACAAGTCCCCTATTTTATTTTAAAATTGCAAATAGGGGATATGTGTATTTTGAATTAAGATGGATAATTATTCATCTTTTTTTATTTCGAAGCAAATTAGAAAAGTATATAATATAAACCTTATTATGAAAAAACTAAATTATATATAAAAAATAGATTTTGTTAAAATTAACATAATCAAGATATTAAATATTCTGTCTAATTTTAATAATTAATTATTCATAATTTATTTTAAATAAAAATATAGATATTTAGATTATTATTTTAATTTCAAAGCAAAATTTTCTCCAAGTTTAAATATTGCATAATGTACGTTATGTAAACCGCGAATTTAATTATCTTTGAATGTGTCTTTTATAATAGCCCGAAAGACTATATATGCAAAAAAGATACTTAGATAATATAAAATGATCCCTATTACCTTATTTTCTATATAATTTGTTAGATAAGTTAAAAATATACTAATGATTATTGCAACAAATGCTAAGCTGATTGATACAAGATTGCATTTTAAACCTATGTCATATCTGTTAAATTCAGCATAAATATTTCTTAAATATCTGATAGCAGAATTTGATATTTTAAATTGCTTTTTTACATAAGAAATTTTGATAAATTTTTTATTTGTTTCTTTAAGTTCTTGAAGAATCTCGTTTAATGCCATGAAGTCTTCAAACTCAGCAAATTGAAACGTCTTTCTAAAATCTTTATCATATTCTTTAAAAATATAGTCCAAAATTTGATAAATTCTTCCTTTATCATTATTTTGATTTTTCTTTTCTTTCTTTTTCATCCCCTACTCTCCTTCATTTATAATGAATCCTACAATAAAAAAAGAAACTATGCAAGTATATAAAATATAAAACATATTTCTTCTATTCTCTTTCAGTAAAAGTAAATCCTTTTTTTAAATAATACTCTTTTTGACTAATCGTATTGGTACAACCCCTGTTTCTCTTAAAGTTACTACATCCTATATAGATTTTTTTATTTAAATTTTTCTTTTTGGAATAATACATTGGATAACCACAAATTGGACATAGCATTTTATTTTCTAAATTTGTTTTTTCATTTATTTTGCCTAATGTTACTACATTTTTATAATCTTTTTTGATTTCTAATAAAAATTCTGATGGATTTGTATTTGGACAAATCAAGAATACACGGTTTTTCGTTCTTGTTAAGGCCACATAAAAGAGTCTTCTTTCTTCGGCATAATCATAGGTTTTATCCCTTTTAATTACTAAATTCATTACCGGATCATCTTCGATTTTAGCAGGAAATCCGTAAGTATCATTTTTACCATTAAGAACTATTACATTGGAGTATCCTAGCCCTTTAGAAGAATGGGCAGTCATAAAGGTAATTTTATATTTTGGGTATTTTTTGCATGTTACTTTGCTGTTTTTCATATCAAAACGAAAGTAGTCATTATTTATAATTCTTGATGAATCAAATGAAAAACGCCCTAAAAGGAGGATATCTAAATCATTCTTCTTTTCTTTAAGGTTAAAGTTATCAATTAACTCTATCGTTTTTATAAGAATTTTAGAAAACTCAAATAAAGCTCCGTTTAGTTTTTCTTCTTTTCGATTTTTTGGCGTATTATCATACGGTAAAATAATAATGGGATTTTCGATTTGTTTAGGAGAAAGTAGCCTTTTTTTAATTTGTGATTGATTTTTTTGAATAAAATTGCCAGCTATATCGATTACTTCTTGACTGTTTCGATAAGTCTTAGTAATGAGTAATTCTTCCCCATATCCCATAATAGATAAAAAATCTGTAAATAATGTGATATCTGAACCACTCTTTATTTAAAATTTTGCTAAAACTTTCATAAAATTCTTCTAATAAACTTATTTCTTTTGGAAAACTCCTACTACTTTTAAACCACATATGTCATACACCCTATTATCATTTTATCATACTTTTTTAAAATACAAAATGATTAATGAGTAAAAGGAAAATGCCAACTAAAAATCCTAAGATTATATAGGTATTTTCATGATAATTTAAGGCTTTAGGTAAAAGTTCATGAATGGCTAACGTAATCATTAAACCGGCTACAAATAATAAAATTATCCCGATCATTGTATCAGTAATAAAATTTTTCAAAAAAATGAAAGCTAAGATTGCCCCCAAAGGTTCGGCAAGTCCTGATAGAAATGTTTTTTTGACAGCTTCTTTTTTACTACCAGTCGCATAATATATGGGAACTGCAATACTTATTCCTTCTGGAATATTGTGAAGCATAATCGCTACACTGATTTTAAGACCTAACTCCATATTTTGATAGCTACTTAAAAAAGTTACGATTCCTTCAGGAAGATTATGAAGCATTAAAGCAAGCATGGATAAAATACCTAATCGATATAAATCCAAATCGCTACTACTACTCTTCTCTATTTTTTTGTTAAGAAAATAAACACTAAAAACCCCAATTAAAAAAACAAATAAAGAAAGAAGGATTCCTTTGGCTAGTTTAAATTCAGTTAAAATAGAAAAGCTTGCTTCTGGTATTAGTTCAGTTATCGAAATACCGATCATTATGATTAAAGAAAGACTTAAACAAAAAGTTATAAATTTATTAATATTTTCTCTTTTCCATTTAAAAAAGATAACAAGAGAACCCAAAACTGTTGAAAGCCCCGCAACAGAAGAAATAAGTAAAGGCATTAAAAAAGTCATAGAATCACCTAGTAAAATTTATGCTTTTTCCTTTAAAAATAGACAAAAATCTAGTATTGATTAAAAAGTTGGTATATAATTAAAAAGAAAAAGAGGTATTTGTATATGAAAGAAACAACAGGTAATTTGCGAAAAGTTTATCAATTTGGTTTGAAAGAAAGAAAATATCTTATAATTTTTACAATAGCTACTTGTTTTGGAGTATTATTTAATATTATTGTTCCTATTTTTACTGCTCAACAAATTGTTTATCTTACAAATAATCAATTTCACCAATTGTTACTTAGTAGTTTTCTTGTTTTTGCCATTTTGTTTTTAAACACTATAAAGATTATTGTTATTAAAAAGAATACCGCAAAGTATTTTTGTGGTGTTTCTAAGAATCTTCAAAATGAAACGGAATTAAAATAAGCGTTTCATCTTTAGCTTTTTCTTTTTTGGCTTTTGTTATTGCTTTGTAAATATTGAAAAATTTTAGACCAATTAAGTTCCATATATTTTTTTATAGATAATAAACCAAGTTTTACTTTATCTTCATCAGTTAAAAATCCATAAATATCATTTGCATCCATATTTTCAAATATTGCTGATATTCCGCCTTGTTCATAATAATCTTGCATTTCCGCATTTGAAAAAGGTTCGTGAAGAATATAATTTAATACTTTTGTTTCAAAAGCCACTATTTCTTCTTCTTTAGAGACTGGTGGTACATAATTTTTAGGAATGAGATTGATTTCATCAAGAGATAAAACAAAATCATGAGAATAATCAAATAATTCACTTGGATAAAGATAGTGCTTACGTTCTGAATTTAATTCTTTAAAATTTATTGGTTTTAAAGAATTAGATTGTAAAAATTCCAAACAAAAACCTCGTAAATTTTTATAAGAACGCATCTCCGTTTCCAGTTTATGATAAACTAAATAATCAGTACTTTTATAGTAATTATAAAGATTTTTTTTGATTTCTTTATCTACTATACTTTCTGGACGTAATAGGAATTTTTTTGTGCTAGGAGAACCTGTTGTATACGAAAGCAAAAGATAAAGAAAACTTTTTAATTTATTATCTAATTGCAATTGAATCTTTTGCTTATTTTGTATGCATTTCATTCTTTCTATTGCGGCTTCTTCTATACCTCTTTCAATTTTTGGAGCTACTCTTAAAGAAGATTGCTTATATAAAAGATCATAAAAACGAACCGCATATGTTTTTTTTCTCTCGTTAAAACTAACTCGAACAATAAATAAATCCATGTCTTTGTCACCAAAATTTTTAAAAAAAGAAGGATTATATTCTTGTAATAAAGAAGTAATTTCGCTTTTTGTTAAATGTAAAGTAAAAAGTGCATCAATAAACGTAATGTCTGAAAATGCTTGCTCAAGAAATATTTCTTCTTCTTTAATAATTGGAACTCGCAAAATATGCGCAACCTTATTTTTAGCACCCATTACATAATACTTTTTCATTCCTAATCACCTAAATTCTATTTTACCTGAAATACCAAACATTGGCAAATAAAATAAAATTTTCTTTGTATGAAAAAATGAACACCAACCATAATACTAGTGGGAGGTAAATTGAAATGAAAAAAAATAATAAACAAAAACAAAATCGTTCTAGAAAAAATGAAAACAGACAAAATTCTAGAAAAGAAGAACAACGTAGAGAAGAACGTAAGAATTGTTAATTAAAAAAAGAATGATGATGTTTTATCATTCTTTTTTACTACGTGGATGCGCTTCAAGATATTCTTTTTTCACGTGTTCTTTAGAAACATGTGTATAAATCTGGGTAGTACTAATATTTTCATGACCTAAAAATTCTTGAATAACCCGCAGATCAGCTCCTGCATCTAATAAATGAGTAGCAAAGGAATGTCTTAAAATATGAGGACTTACATTTTTTGTAATAGAAGCTTTTTGACACAATATTTTTAGAAGTTTAAACAATCCCTGTCTTGAGAGTGGTGTCCCGCGATTATTTAAAAAAATCTCATCATAATTTTTGCCTTTTTTAATAAGTAAAGGTCGATACGTATAAATGTATTTTTCTAAATATTCTTTACTAGTTTCATTAAAAGGGATAATTCGCTCTTTACTCCCCTTCCCTTCGACACGAACTAAATAATTTTCTAAATCTATATTAGTAAAACGTAAAGAAAGAAGTTCGCTAACTCGCATACCTGTCGCATATAAAAGCTCTAGCATAGCTTTTGTTCGGTAGTCATAAGGAGTATATAATGGCATATTAAGAAGTCTGTCAACCTCTTCATAAGTTAGATAATTAGGAAGCTTCTCAGGAATCTTTGGCATGTGAATTGTTTCACAAGGATTTTCTTTAGTAAGCCCTTCTTCAATACAAAAGAGATAGAAATTTTGAATTACCGTAAAATAATGAGCTTTTGTAGTTACCGCCTTTTGATTTTCCTGCTTTAAAAAAGCTAAAATGTCCTCTTTTGTAACTTGAAAAAGATCTTTTTGTTTCAAAAAAGTTTGAAAAAGATACAAATTTTCTTCATAAGAATTAATAGTATTTTTGCTAAGTTTTCTTTCGTATTGTAAAGAATGCAAATACTTTTGAATAGGTTCTTTTAAAGGATATTCTTTCATAATTATCACAAACTAAGTATAGAAAATATTTGTTTGATTGTCAAACGATAGTTTGTTATAATGAATGAAGGTGAAAAATATGGAAAATTTAGCAAATAAAATGCGTCCTAAAAAACTTTCGGATATATTAGGTCAAGAACATTTGATTGGTGAAGGAAAAATATTAACTAACTTAGTAAAAAATAATCATTTATGTTCAATGATTTTTTACGGAAAGCCAGGAACAGGAAAAACTTCGATAGCTAATGCCTTGGTGAATGAAATAAAAATGCCTCATCGATTTTTAAATGCAACAATTAATAATAAACAAGACTTTGATATTGCGATTGAAGAAGCCAAAATGAATGGCGAGATGATTTTAATCATTGATGAAATTCACAGAATGAACAAAGATAAACAAGATATTTTGCTTCCTCACATTGAATCAGGTCTTTTAATATTAATAGGTTTAACAACTTCAAATCCTTATCATAAGATTAATCCAGCAATCAGGAGTCGTGTCCAAATTTTTGAAGTCCATGAATTAACCATTGAAAACATCGTTTTAGGATTACAAAGAGCTTTAGAATACTTGCCAGAAATTAAGATTGATGAAGAAAGTTTAAGGTTTATTGCAACAGTATCTAGTGGTGATGTTCGAAGTGCTTTAAATTTATTAGAAACAGCCTACTATGCTTCTTCAGATAAAAAAATTACTTTGGAATTATTAAAAAATATTCAAGCCAAACCGGTTTTTTTCCATGACAAAAACGAAGATGGACATTACGATGTTCTATCTGCATTTCAAAAATCGATTCGTGGTAGTGATGTTGATGCTTCCTTGCATTATCTAGCAAGACTTATTGAAGCTGGAGATTTAGATAGTATTTATAGACGGATGAGTGTAATTGCTTATGAAGATATAGGACTCGCGAACCCTTCTATCGGTCCAAAAGTCATGGCGGCAATTCATGCAAGTGAGTTAGTAGGCCTTCCAGAAGCAAGAATTCCATTGGGAACAATGGTAACAGAAATGGCTTTATCTCCAAAGTCTAATAGTGCACACATAGCTTTAGACGAAGCATTAAATGATATACATAAAGGAAGCACAGGAAATGTTCCGGATCATATTAAAACAACATCAAAAACTTACTTATATCCGCACAATTTTCCTAATTCTTACGTGAAACAAGAATATTTACCTAAAAACTTACATGGGAAAAAATATTACCATCCGAAAAAAAATAAATATGAAGATAATTTAAATAAACTATGGAAAGAAATGCGAGGTGAAAAATGAAAATAACTTGTTTTGGAAGTGGCGTTTTTAGTCTTGCTATTGCTAATCTGCTTTCAAAAAATAAAAATCATCAAATTACTATATGGACACCTGATGAAACATTTGAAAAAAAAGCCCATCAAGAAAATAAACTATATTTCGATGGGAAAAATTTAGAAAAACCTAAAAACGTCTTTGTTACCACAAACATTGAAGAAGCTTTAAAAGACACAAAAGCTATTTTCTTACTTGTGGCAAGTCCATATATAAAAGATACAATATTACAAATCAAAAAATATTATAAGTCTTCTATACCTATTTTTATAGGTTCTAAAGGATTATTAGACGAAAAGCCATACTTCTATAGCAAATATATCAAAAATGCCTTAAACACCCATAAAACAGCTTTTTTTGCTGGTCCAAATCTAGCAGCTGATCTAATTTTAGGCGCCGAAGTATTTATAACTGTAGCAACCAAAGAAAAAAGCGTCTTTGATCTCTTTGTTTCACTTGTTCCAAAAAGAATTCATTTAGAAAGAACGAAAGAAGAAAGAGCATTAGAACTCGGAAGTGTTTTAAAAAACATTTATGCCATTGGAGCAGGAATGGCCTACGCAAAAAGTCCATTTTCCTCAACTATTTTTTCTTATTTAACGGAATGTTATAAAGAATATATCCAAATTTTATATTATGTATTAGATTATCCTAGTGAAAATATTTATGCAGGAACTTTAGGAGACTTTTTTCTAACTGGCTCTTCTATGAGCTCTAGAAACTTCTCTTATGGTCGCTTATTAATAAAAACCAAAAAAGAAGCATCTATATTTTTAAAACAAAATACCGTGGAAGGATACATTGGCTTAAAAAGCATCAATTCTTTAATAAAAAAGAAGGAAAAATTTCCTCTCCTTTATAGTATATATAAACAAACATACGAAAAATAAATTAAAGATCATTGATGACAAAAGAAGCAAGTAAGCTACCTGCACTCATAGGAACAGAACAAATCGTTCCTAATTTTTTTTGTTTAACAGGTCTTTCCCTACTCCATACAACCTTAGTTTTTAAAACAGAAGAACTTTTAAAAGAATTGCGAATCTTTTTAGCTAACGGATCATTATATGTTTTATCAAGAGTAGTAATTTCTAAAAATTCTGGATGAGTACGATTTGCAGTACCCATACAAGAAATAAGTTTTTTCTTCTCAAAAGCACATTGTAGAAATAATGCTCTTTTTACCATCACATCATCACACGCATCAATAACATAATCAAAAGGAGCTAAAAACTCGCTTGTTATCTGTTCCTTAGTAAGTCGTTGATTCCAAATTTGAATACTTACATTAGGATTAATCTCTCGTGCCCTAAAAAAAGCCATCTCACATTTATTTTTACCAAGAGTTTTTTGAAGAGCATAAATTTGACGGTTTAAATTACTTACTTCAAAAGTATCAAAATCAACTATGGTAATATTTTTTATTCCACTGCGAATTAAAGCTTCAAAAGCATATCCCCCAACTCCACCTAAACCAATAAGCAAGATATGACAATTTTGAATTCTTAAAAATTTTTCTTCTCCTAATAAATCAATCGTTCTTTCATTCATATTTTTCACTCCACAAAAAAACCAAATGTAAGCAAGTGTGATAAAATCCCGCTCACTCGAGAGGGGGGCATCTCATCTACATTTTAGGAGCCTAATTCACTTAATGGATTAGTTTTCTACACCATGTAGAGTTCTGATTCCCAATCATCACCATAGTCGGTTTTATAAACTAACTTACCTTTGGTAATTTCATTTTATCAAATATTGAATGAGGTTTCAATATCTTTAGTAAAAAATTGTCAAATACGTTAATTAAAATAAAGTACTCTTGCCTATTTATATTTAAAAATTATTCAGCAATTTCAAATTCACAAGTAATATAGTAGTTTTCTTTTAATTTTTCATCTAAAGCAACCGATTTTACCAATCGATACTTTCCGTTTTTTAAAGTGCCATAAACCTGCTCCCATTTCATGTTTATAGCAAAATCATTATTCGGTTTTAATATATGTAAAATAGGATGGACTATGTTTTCATTTAAAAGTTCTAAATCTATCCACTCATTGTTTTGATTTTCTTGAATAAAATATTCTTCACCATAATATAAAGTATGTTCACTTTCATTTTTTAAAGTTAAGGAAGCCTCTGTATTACTAAAACTATTTAATGATAAAGTTACTCCTTCAAGGCCATATATTCTTTCTTCTTTTTTAGAGAATTTATTTGTACATCCAGTTATTATTAATACACAGATAAAAATGCTAAGTAATACTTTTTTCATATTATCTCTTTTCCTTTAAACGATTTGAATTTTTTATAAAGGTGTTTCTGAAGTTTGTACATTTGGTGTATTATTCGAAGGAGCATTTTCTTTATGAATTATCCAGCAACCACTTACATCACAGTTTGAACTATATGGTGGTGGATCTGGCATATCCATTTTGACAATCATAGGAATTTTAAAAGCCCCACCAAAGGCTACACAATTACCAGGTTGCAAAGTTTTTTGTTTTTCAATAACATCGCTTGAAATATTTGGAAGCATCTCTTCAATATATTTTAAATCTTTTGGATGAGTCATTTTAAAAATCAAAAAATTTGACACTTGAGCAATTACTGTATCGCTAATCTCGACAGGTCGTTGCGAAATAATTCCTAAAATAGCTCCATATTTTCGTCCCTCTTTAGCAATACGATCAAAAATATTATATCCAATTAAAAACGTATCATTATCCTTTTGAATATAACGATGTGCTTCTTCTAAAATCATATGAATCGGCATAGAAGCTCGATTTTTTAAACTTTTAGTATATTCAAATAATAATCGGCAAATAATTTTCACAATAACTTTCGCATAAACATCATCGACATCTTCAAGATTGATATTAATAATCTGGGCTTTTTTGCCATTTTTAACAACTAAACTTTTCACAAAATCTTCCGATGTAACATATCCTTTATTTACAAAATACGTTCCTACTTTAGTATTTAAAATACTAGATAAACGAACCTTTATCATAATGGCATCATCATATACTTTACTATTATTCTGAAAACCTTCACTAATTAAAGTAAATTCCAAAGCTTTTGCAAAATCTAGCATCGAATAAGAATAAACTTCTGGTTCTTTTGTTTCTTCTAAAGTATCGTCAACATGTTTTAAAATATAATCAGTAATTAAAACAGATTCTCCAAAATTCCCATTCGAATCAATTTCAAAACATTCAGAAAAACTTCTAGAATACCCAAGTCCTGCTATTCTAGAATCAAAATTGAAATCTTCTGTATGACAAACTTCAATAATGGTAAAAATCTCATTCTTTTTATGAGCTGTAGTTTGATTACTAAACAAAATAGCTAAGAGAGCTTTAGCAATCAAATGATTCTTATATCTTGTGCTTTCTTCATTGTTTTGACTAAAAATTTTCGCTAAACGAATAGTTCTTTCAATAATCGGTAATTGACTATGACTACTGGCCTGTAAAAGCAAGGCCATATCATCAAGTTTTAAAAGACTAACTGGAATTTCTAACCCCACATCATCTTCCTCATGGACATTAGAAGTAATAAATTTATACTGATAATTCGGATTATATTTAGAAATTCCTCGTAAAGCATTTTTATATTCACCATATGCATCAAAAAGAAAAATATTTGCATTTTCATTTACTACAGATTTATCCGCAAAAACATTTTGAATAATTCTAGAGATTCCATGAGTTTTACCAGCTCCAGAATTACCGCAAATAAAGAAATGATTGGAAAAAAAAGCATTTATCTGAGGATACACAATATAATTTTTATAAATAGCGCTATGCCCAAGTTCAAAAGATTTTGTAGTCTTAGAACCAATAAGTTCTCGAAGTTCACTTTCATTAATAACTCGAATTTTGCTAGATAAAAGAGGCTTTCTTATTACACCATTAACATATCTTCCATCTATATATTCACCTAAAAAACGAATTTTAATAATATCTGGATTAATTTCAGATATTTCTCCTAAAATTCGTTGATTTGGAGCTTCAAAAATCACATGAATATTCATTAAATCCATAGTCTCATTATTTTTCAAAGTATTTTCTAAATGAGCAACGCTTTCACTGATAAAAATAATTCTTCCAAACATAACTAATACCCTCTATTCTGTTTTGATTATACCAACAATTTCAGAAAAATACAATATTCCCCAAAAATAAAATTATTATTATTTTACTTTTGTTTTCAAAATTCGTATAGCTTCAAAAAATGCAGTATGATTACATTTTAATATTTTCGCAACATCTTTTTGTTGCAAATCTCTATCTTTTCTAATTTCTTTTAACCTATCAATATTCATAACACCACCGCATTCCTATTTTTTCATATAACCCAAAGGAGAACTTGATTTTAATACCAGTTAGTTATATTTTATGCGAAAAAAGTTTTTATGTAGTTTTTTTGGGGTAAAATTGTCTTTTTTAGCTGTTATATATTTTTTTTCATTCATTTGGTTAAGTAAAGATCAGTCAGGTTCAATATTCTAGATATGAACGTGGCATAAGAACAATCCCTATCGATAAATTATCTGTTCTAGCTAAATATTATAATGTAAGTGTTGATTATTTAATTGGACTTACAAATGAAAGAAAACCATATCCTAAAATTCATCTATAAAAACCGAGAAAAATTTTTCTCTTTTTTTATCAAAGAATTTCATCTGTAATTAAATAAGAATTGGGATATTCTTTTTTTGTTTTTTGAAAGTTATGTATACCATAAATAAACGTTTCAATCTTTTTTTCATGAAAAAAAAGTTCCATTTTTTTACTTATAATATTCTCTAACAAACAAATAAAATCATATTCTTGATAAGATTCTTCGCTATTAAAAACATAATTTAGAACACCATACTTCTCTTGTTTTTTCGTTTTACTTAATTCTTGAATGACTTTATTAAAAAAACTCATTACATAAATTTTTTTTGTAGGATATTTTTGAATCAACGTTTGAAATTTTTTTTGATGAATATTACTTTCTTTAATTTCTAAAAGAAAAATTTTATCAGAATCTAATTTTAATACTTGCTCTAAAGTAGGAAGAGTATACTTTCTAGCTAATTCCCTATAAGGCGTGTTAGATATAATATCTAAACCTATCATCGGATTATGAGCGATGACAAAAACACCGTCTTTAGTTGTTCTTAT
Organism: uncultured Bacilli bacterium; assembly: GCA_944363605.1. Taxonomy (GTDB): domain Bacteria; phylum Bacillota_I; class Bacilli_A; order RF39; family UBA660; genus Ventrenecus. The sequence continues at coordinate 32,665 of CALVUM010000083.1, read as the reverse complement.
GTCACACTCAAAACCAACATAATGCTCGTTATTTAAAGCTAAAGTAAAAGCATCTATTGTATTTTCTTTAACCGCCTTTTTTAAACCTCTGTGCGCAATCAACTTTTCCATAATAAAATAATATGAAAAAGATTTTTTTTAATGCACTCTTTTTAAATAGACAAAATAAAACTCAAAGAAAAAGCATTAAAATTTCTTTTTTAGACATTTCTTATTTTTTTTAAATCCTAACACTACAACTTTAAAAGATAAAGCGATAAGAATAAAACAAACAGCTCCTACATACCAAGATAAAAAAGGAATTTCCTTTTGCTCATAAACATTATTAGACAAAATCGTTTCATTAAAAACCGGTGTTGTTTCTTCCTTTTCTAAATAAAATGTATAGATCTCTTTCGTGCCATCTGTATTCTCTACTTCAAGACTCATTTTGTTTTTTCCATTTTCTATGTATTCATTATCATGAAAAACAACTTTAGCCTCTGGATCATTAAGCTCATAAGTAATTTTAAGAGAATCCTCGGATTCATCTAAAATAACAGAATAAACATTATTTGTCGATTCAAATTTTCTAGACAAAGTTCCATTTATCACCTCTAAATTTTTTATCGAATCCGCAAAAACTAAAGGAACAAAACTAAAAAAAAGGAAAAGAAAAAAGAATATTTTTTTCACGAGAATCACCTTATAAATAGTTTGCCAAAAGTGAGAAAAAATATTCTTTATTTAAATCATTTTTAAAAGAATTTCATTCATAACGTAAAGTTTTTCGTAAGGAATAAATATATATCCTTTTTTTTCTTCTAAATTTCCATTTTTTAACAAAGGTTTAATTGGATAAACATCTTCCATTTTTACTTGATATTTTTTTTCGAATTTTTCTTTATCAATTCCTTTAACCTTTCTTAAACCTAACATCATTTCATTATCCATAATATCTTTTTTAGATAATATTTCTTCAGTTCCTTTGTATTTACCTTGTAAATATTTAGATAAATTTTTTGTATTTGTATAACGAATTTGTTCGATATAACCTGATGCGGATAAACCAAACCCATAATACTCTTCATTATTCCAATAAGTCAAATTATGAATTGACTCATACCCTGGTTTAGCAAAATTACTAATTTCATAATGCGAATATCCCTTTTTTCCAAAACTTTTACAAATATAACGATACATCTCTTCATCTAATTCTTCTTTAATTGGCCTAGTGCCATTAATCCATAAAAGTGTATTCGGCTCAATCATTAAACTATATGTACTAATATGATCAGGTTTTAAAGCTAAAAAACATTTAATATCTTCTTTCAACATTTTCATAGTTTCACCAGGAATTGCGTAGATAAGATCCAAATTAATATTTTTAAAACCCAACTCTCGAATTAAAGCAATTCTAGAAAAAGCATCTTTAAAAGTATGATTTCTACCTAATTTTTTTAAATTCTCTACTTGAAAGCTTTGAACTCCAATACTTAAACGTGTAACTTGATTTTGCTTTAAAATAGTTAGCAATTCTTTAGAAATATCTTCTAAATTACACTCAAAAGTAATTTCACAAGATATTGAACGTTTAAAAATCTTTAAAAGCTCCATTAGAAATTTAAGCTCACTTACCGTAATGACAGAAGGTGTCCCACCACCAATATAAATACTTTTTACCTCTTCTCCATCATAGAGATCTAAAATTTCTTCTTTTAATTTTACTAAATATTGATGTGCCCATTTTGAATAGTAAAAAACCTTACAAAAGTCACAATAGGAACAAATAGATTTGCAAAAAGGAATATGAATATAAACTGCTTTCATTTTTACTTCTTTCCAAAAGTTGGTTTAGTATTGGCATATTTTTCATTTAATTCATATTCATCACGTAATTCCTTAGGTAAAGGAGTTTCCATATCCATAACATTGGCTTTTAAAAAAGGAAAAAGACTCCAAGGAACAGCATATTTTACTTTGTACTTTAAAGCGATTAATTTTTCTTCGTCACGAGTCAATGTTTTATTTGCCTTTTCTTTAAACAGAATATCGAAATCTTGATCAACTTGATACAAATCTTTATACATTTTTAAAGCCTCTTCCTTTTTTCCTTCACGTTTCAAAGAAACATAAGTATTAACAAAACGAACAGCTTCTTGACATTTTAGAATATTTTTACCTTGATAAGTAGCAAGAATATATTTTAAAGCATTCTGTTGAGTAGTAGATTTATTACCTAACTCAAAAATCAAAGCACTTTTAAGATTATCTAGATTGGGATATTTCATTATTAAAGCAAAGTCTTCTAAACTCAAACGAAAAGTTACAATAATTTGAAAATAAAAACCAAGATTATTAATAATTTTAAATATTTTCTCATCGGTTACATATGGTTTATTTTTAAGTGGTCCATACTCCTCAGCAATGCAACTTCTTTGTTCTTTAGCATTTTGATATCTATAAGCAAGAATTTTTTCAGCATTTTCTAAAGAAGTAACTTTCATTAATTCTTCTTTAGAAGTAATTATCGATTTTAATGTAGCTACCTCAAGATTATACTTCGTTGCTAAATAATTATCCGTAAGTTGAAAATCTGAACGTAAATATTCTTCAACCAACTGAAATTTTCTTTTATAAGAAGTATATTGATTAATTCTAATTTCACTGGAATAGTCTTTTAAATTACAATGATATTGTTCTTCTAACTCTGCATATTTTTTATACAAAACTTCTATAGGTTGATTTTCAAAAGATTTCTCTTGTTCCCAAATTATTCTATACAAATCCTGATTAGAAACAAGGGAACGAATTAACCCGAATTCTTCGACAATTCGCTTTACTTCACTTTCTTTTATTTTTAAATAAATTGCAACTTCTATAAAAGATTTTCCTGTTCCTAATAAATATAATACAGATAGTAAATTATATAAATTTATCTTTTCATCTAATTTAATCAATTCAATAAGATTAACGATTCTAGGGTCTTCCTTAAGTTTAGAAACAATATTTGTAACAAGAATTTTTTTTATATCTAATCCGTATCTCCCTAATAAATATATATGTATTCGATCAATTGCGATCGCGTCAGTTAAAGCTAAGAATATCAACTCGTTTGCTATAGAAAGTTCTTTTTTGCCACTATTATTTATCTCATGATTTATGAAATCAGCAAAAGAAGAATTATCTTGTTCATATAATTTTGAATAGAAACTGCTCAATTTTTCTTTTTCTAAAGTAAAGTCTTTTTTCTCTTGAACATTTTTCCCTTCTAAAAAAGTCTCGAAAGCAAATTTTTTGATATCTATATTAGAATCAATTTTTAAGCTTGTTAATTTACGCGATAAATCTGGATCCTTTTTAATTTCTTCAACAATTTTAAGAATTTCTTCTTGAGAAATCTCTAAAGCAAATTCTTCTTTTAAATATTTTTGTAAATCATTTTCCGTAACACGATTTCCTAAAGCGAGTAAAATCAAATCTTTTACGATATTCATTATTTTTCATCTCCACTCAATATAGATAGAAATGCTTCACTTGGAACCTCAACATTTCCTACCATTTTCATTCTTTTCTTTCCCTCTTTTTGTTTTTCTAATAATTTTCTTTTTCGAGTAATATCTCCACCATAACACTTGGCCAATACATTTTTTTTCATTGCTGAAATATTCTCTCTTGCAATAACTTTAGAGCCAATGCTTGCTTGAACAGGTATTTGAAATAATTGTCTTGGAATAACTTCCTTTAATTTAGTAACAATCGCTCTTCCTCTTTGATAAGCAAAATCTTTATGAACAATTATGGATAAAGCATCAACAATTTCACCATTTAATAAAATATTCATTTTAACTAAATCACTCACTCGGTATCCACAAATCTCATAATCAAAAGAAGCGTATCCTTTCGAATAACTTTTAAGTTTATCGAAAAAATCATAAACAACTTCTGATAAAGGAATTTCATAATGAATATTTACTCTTGTCTCATCGATATATTCCAAAGACTTATAAATTCCTCGTTTATTTTGACATAATTCCATAATTGGCCCAATATATTCACTAGGAACAATGATATTTGTATAGATAAAAGGTTCTTCTATCTGTTTAATTTTAACAGCTTCAGGTAATTTATTTGGACTATCTACCAAAATCATTTCTCCATTCGTCAAAGTTACTTGATAGACAACGCTAGGGCTTGTCGCAATGACAGGAATAGCAAACTCTCGATCGATTCTTGTAGTGATAATATCCATATGAAGCAAGCCTAAAAAACCTACTCGAAACCCAAACCCCAAAGCATCACTCGTCTCTGGTTCAATTGTTAAAGCTGCATCATTTAACTTTAATTTTTCAAAAGCTTCTTTTAAAGCTTCGTAACGATTAGGTTCAACTGGAAATATTCCTGAATAAACCATCGGTTTCATCGGTTTATATCCTTGAATTGCTTCCTTAGCAGGATTTTTCTTTAAGGTAATTGTATCTCCAACATGAACGGAAGATATATCTTTGATCGCCGCGACCACATATCCGACATCTCCGCATTTCAATTCTTCTAATGGATGCTCTTTCGGTGTTCTAACTCCAATTTCTGTTACTTCATAAGTAGCATCCGTAGCCATGAAAAGAATTTCATCTTTATTTTTTAAAGTTCCTTCTTCTACCTTAACTAAAGCAACCACGCCCTTATAAGGATCAAAATAAGAGTCAAAAATTAAAGCTCTCAAAGAAGCCTCATTCAAAATCTTTGGCGGTTTTACTTTTTTAATAATTTCTTCTAGTAACTCACTTACCCCTTCACCAGTTTTTCCACTACAAAGAAGAATTTCTTCCTCTTTAAAACCTAATACTTTCATTAATTCTTCCTTGACTTTAGGAACATTAGCATTGGGCAAATCAATTTTATTAATTACTGGAATAATCGTTAAATCTGCATTCATTGCTAAATACAAATTAGCAAGTGTCTGCGCTTCTATTCCTTGTGAAGCATCGACAACTAAAATGGCCCCTTCACAAGCAGCCAAACTACGACTTACTTCGTAAGAAAAATCCACATGGCCAGGAGTATCTATTAAATTTAAAATATACTCCTCATTTTGATAGGTATAATTTAAAGAAACAGCATTTAATTTAATGGTAATTCCTCTTTCTCTTTCCAAATCCATACTATCTAATACTTGATTAACCATTTCTCTTTTACTAACCGCACCTGTTAGTTCTAAAATTCGGTCAGCTAAAGTACTTTTACCATGATCAATATGAGCAATAATTGAAAAATTCCGAATATTTTCCTGTTTAATTTGTCTTGCCATAAAACTCACCTAATTATTATTATACAAAAGAAAAAAGATGAAGTAAATCAAAAAAATCCTTGTTTAAGTAAACAAAGATTTGAAAATTTGAATCATGCCATCAATACCTTTTGACATAACTGTTTCAATTGCTTTAGAAAACAGAACTCCGGCTTTGGTCGTTTGATTCGAATAATCTTTCCGAATATCTGTAACATAATCTTTAATATCAACATCTTTTCCGTCTCTTACGTCTTGTTCAAATTGTTGCATGGCCTCATCAGTAATTGTTGTTTTTTCACTTAATTTAGCTTCATAATACCCAGTAGAAATGGCAATAGTAAGAGAAAGATAAACTACAAATAAGACACCTAGCGCTTTAAGTATCCAGGTGCCTTTATTTTTTTTCTTATCCATTAGAATTTATCACCTCATTTAATACAGAAGCTAAAACTTCTATTGTATTATTCACTTCACTTATTGAATTATATTGTCCACCAATTTCAATTAGAAGTGTATTTGGTGAGAAATCTTGATTATAAATTCCGTTAACTCCAACTCCTCCTCTTTTCAAAATTCCTTTTGAAATATTTGGAACTTTATTATTTAAAGTATCCGAAATTTTAGTAGCTAGTTCTTGATTTGTTTTATAAATTTCATTATCGCTCCCCACAACAAATAAAACTCTTGTGAATGTTTTTCCGTTATACTCTACAATTGAACTTTCATAAGGAATAGCATCACGATGTAAATCAATAAAATATTCTAAGGTCGGATTTTTTTCATAAGCGTCTTCCATTAAAATTTTACTAGCTTTATAACTAGAATTATAATTCCAGTTATTTGTTCTTAAAATTTCGCTAATCTGATTCGTCTCAACAATCGTATTTAAACCATAAGAGTTTAATTTTTCTCTTAAGCGATAACTTGCTAGCATTACAGTAGGTACTAAATCATGCATAGATAAAACGCCACCATTATATTCTTCTCCTTGATGTGTATTATATAAATAGATTATCGGGTTTTCTTTGTTTTCTAAAGGATCAGGATCTGGTGTATATTCTTGTTTTGATTCACTGCCTATATATTCCTCGTCTTGGTATTCTTGACGACCTATTGTATAATCTAAAAGAAAATCAAATATATCCGTTTCCACTTTTTTTTCTTCCGTAAACAAATTATTTTTCAATAAAAAATTTACGACAGAACTCTTCGCAAAAAATGAAGAAAAGAAAGATAAACAAACTGCGAAGGAAAGAACACCTAAAGAAAGAAAAAGAAAAAATCTAAATCGAAATTGTGTTTTCTTTTTACCAATAAATCTTTTGCGCATTCTTATCACCTAAAAAAAGTATACAACTAGATCAAATAAAAAAATGTCGTTTTAAGACATAATTATATGATTTATAGATTTAGCAATAAGTTTGGTAATAATCTCTAAATCTTCCTCTAAACTAAACTTAGATAAATAGGTTTTATGAAGTTTTAAAAGTGTTGGAAAACCAATAGATAAAACTGGAATATGAAAAGTTTCATAGCTAATCGTTTTATTGCTTCGAAGTTGATCCGCAAAAATCATCCCACAATCATTAATTTCAAGTGTCCGATTTAAATATTTAGTTTGATTGGTAACAAAACTATCTAGCAAAATAATAACATCAGGCTGTAAATCTTTGACTACCATTTCGATTAACCGAAAAGAAGAAATTCCTGTTTTATTAGTTGTTTCAGGCGAGAATAAAGCGACTTTAGGAATTGTTAAAAAATCATTATACTGATTGGTCGCGATTAGATGCTGTAAAACTTTTGTTCCAAAAGAATCTCCTAATATAGAAGAATTCCCTAAACCAACAAATAAAATTGTTCCACCCTTATGATATTTAGCTAAAAAAGTTTTGAATGTTTTTTGAAAAACCTTTTCCAAACATTTTGAATTTTCATACAAAACTTTATCATCAAAAGAAATAGTAAAATAGTCCCCTTTACGATTGCGATAAATTTTTTCATCTTTATCTTTTAAAACGTAATGTTTAATTTGAACATTTTTTTCCTTTTTCTGCGCAAGTAAATGTTCTTTTTCTAAAGATACTCCAGCATCTAATAAAAGATTTTGTTTCATACTATCACCTTTTATAGTATGAAACAAAAAAGAAAAAATATGTTATTTAATATAAAAATCTCCAGTATATCTCGCCATATAGTCTTGTTTTATTTGATGTAAAAAATGACGATTATGAAAAATTTTATGAGGATTTTTCACAACAATTCTATCAATCCCATAATCATCTAAAATCCGAAAAATTCGTTGTTTTAAATCTCGATACTCACTGAAATCTAAATCATTTAAAAGCTCAATATAAAGCGTTTCATTAATATAATATAAGTCCATCCTACTCACCCGTATCTAATGTAGCAAAGAAAAGAAAAAAAAGATATCTCTTCGACAAAAGATATCATAATTTTATAAATTCATTAATTTATCTTTAACTTTTTTGCTTACTAAAGACATATCGGCAACCGTTCCAATTTTTTCGGTTAAAACCTTCATAATTTTGCCCATATCTTTCATACTAGTCGGTTTTTCTAACTCAAAAACATGCTCAATTTCTTGCTCAACTTGTTCTTCAGTAAGTTCTTCTGGTAAATATTTTTGTAAGATTTGAATTTCCTTTTCTAAACTTTCAATTTCTGCTTTTTTATCATATTTTTCAAATTCAAGAATCGTATCTTTTCTTTGTTTTACATTTTTCTTAATTACCATCATAACATCTTGATTAGTTAGTTCACGCTTTAAAGATATTCCTTCCAATTGCAAAGCGCTTTTTAGCATTCTAAGTACAGATAAAGTAAATTTATCTTGGTTTTTCATAGCTTCCTTTAAATCATTATTAATTTGTTCTAACATTTTTTTCATCTCCTAATTTAATTATATAAAAAAAGAAGGATAGTTTTCAATCATTTTTTTCTTCTATTTATAAAACACGTTTTAAAACAGCTTCAAGTTGTTGTTCTGTTTCTCTTATAGAACCATTATTATTTACCACAAACGGATTCATATTTTACTTCTTTTCTTTTATCATATAGAAAAAGAATACAGCGTTGTATTCTTAATTGTTACGATGTTTTCTTGAATTACGAATATTTTTCTTTTTCTCTTCTCTTCTTTTCACGCCAGGTTTTTCATAATGTTTTCTCTTTTTTAATTCTGAAGGGACACCACTTTTGGCTACTACCACTTTGAATCTTCTTAAAGCCTTATCAATATCGCCATCTTTAACTACAACTTTATTAGAATTCATCTTCCAATTTCCCTCCCTTCGTCTTTTCTACATCTGATTATAACACCACAAAAGCTATAAGTGCAAGAAAAAACGCACAAAAAAAAGAAAAAGAGGTTTTTACATAGCCATTAATTCTTCTTCTTTTTCTTTTCCTTTTTCATCAACAATTTTATTGTATTTTTGAATAATTTCTTGAATTTCTTCTAACTCACTTTTTTCTTCATCTTCTGGTAATTCCATTTTTTTGATTTCATTATTTGCATCTTGTCTTACATTTCGTAAAGCAATTTTTGCATCTTCACAAATAGCTTTTGCTTGTTTAACATATTCTCTTCTTCGATCTTCGGTAAGCTCTGGTATAGTTAAAATTATCATTTCTCCATTATTTACAGGAGTAATTCCTAAATTAGCTTCGTTAATCGCCCGTTCCATATCTTTTAAAACACTACGATCAAAAGGCTTAATAAAAAGCTCTCTAGCCTCAGGAACCGTAATATTTGCTAAACTTTGAATATCGGTAGGAACTCCATAATAAGGAACCATAATTCCTTTTAACATCCCTGGATTTGCTCTTCCAGCTCGAATCGTCAAAAGCCTTTCTTCTAAATTTTCTACAACTTTTTGCATTTTCTTTTCTGTATCCATATTCTCCTCTTTCTATATTTGATTTGTTGCCAATTGATTTCTTAGCACAAATTCCTCTACTTCTTCTTTATTTTTACTTCCAACTAGCTCATCCACCAGTTTTCCATCTTTAAACACCATAATATAAGGTGTATATTGCAAATTCTTTTTCAATCTTTCATCTTGATTTAATAAAGAAACATATTCAGTATTATCTCGATCATATAAGCTCCGATTCATATAATACGCATCCACTTCATATTTATCAAAAACTTCCTTAATCAAAGGAATATATATAACACAAGTATGACAGGAGTCTCTAGATGATAATAAAGTAAAATTTTCTTGGTTTTGAATTTTACTCAAAATATCCTTTACCGATAATTCCTTCAAAAAATCAATTTGATAATCGCTTGCAGTTACTTCACCACTTCCTCCAAATATTTGATTATTATTGTTAGGAACTTGCTCTATAAAATGTAAAACGATCTTGTCTCCAAAAGCTAAAACTAGCAAAGCTACAACTACGCAGATTGAATAAATGATTTGCCTTTTCTTCTCGTCCACAGTTGTAAATTCTTTAATTTTTTTCTTATCAAGTTTCATTTTCTTCCTCCAAAAACTTTTCAAAGTAAACGCCTAATTGAACTCGCTTATTTTCTTGTCTTTCATAAGTCCAATAATCATCTACAGTTACATCTCCATGTAGAATACTTGTTTCATCATCATAGGCAATAATCTCTCCATTTTTTACCATAATCATCGAAGGCGCATAGATATTGCGAGTTCCATTATCTAAAACAGGTAAATAAGCATTTAATTTTTTAACAATGTTCTCATAATAAGAATTGTTCATAATACGATCATTAAAAAAATTATAATAATAAATTTCATTTAAACCATAATACTTAGCCACATCATTTAATAAGGAAGCATAAGTATGACTCCAAACATTTTCTGGAAAAGCAAAGAAAATAACTCCTGTACCCGTATTCATAATTTCAAGAATTTCGGAAGCAGTTTTATAATCATAAATATTTTCATTGGTTATTCCAAAATCTTTAGTAAAATTTTCTTGATCATTAAAATCCTTAACCGGTACATTATAGTCTTTGGTTCCTAAATAAATAAAAGCAACAAACATAAAAATTGCACTTGCAATATAAACGATTTTTTGAAACAAAGGCATAGGTGTTTTTTTTACTTTCATAAAAATTCACTCCCATATAAATTATATCAAGGAATTAAAGAGAAAAAAAGACACTTTCACAAAAAAGTGTCAAATCGTAATATGGATAATTAAATGATTTGAAAAAAGAATATTTTATTTTCTATATATAAATAAACAATCACAAAATGTGTAATAATATTTTAAGTTGTTTGAATTACAAATGGATCATTCGCAGTCCCAATACCACCACTAATTTCTACATCCGATTTTAAGTTAATAATTGCTCGAACGCCATAGTTAGTGGTAACTCGGTCGTAGCTTGCATAACCAGACGAATTTGCAACGAATTCATAAGCTGACCCATCACTAATACTAAAACGGCTAGGCGTCATAGTTCTATAACTATAAGAAGAATAAGTATAAGATAGTCGATTTAAATACCCATCAACAAGACCTCCTAACATTAGTTCATCTACGGTAATTAATCCTATCGGATAAGTTAAAGCTTTATTTCCTATATTTGCTGTACTTGTAGTAAATAAATCATTTTCTTTATTTGAACAAGTTAAGGTCGGGCTATGTTTGTCATAATATCTTTGATATCCAGAATAAAAAGTGTTTTTATCTGTCAGTACTCCATCTCCACTTGATAAACTTCGATCATTACAGAATCCAGAATCCGCGACATATTCATTATATCCTTTATCTAAAATATTTTGTTTATACCAGCTATCTAAATATTTCTTAATTTCTGAATCAAATTCATTCGCATTCGTTTCACCATAACTACTATTTAAAACGCTTCCATACATATATCCAACATATGCCGGATTTACATTTTGACTACTAAATCGGGATGTTCTTTGATTAACATATCCTAAACTACTATCTGTTAAATTCATGTTCAGTTCATTTCCTGTTGCCTTAGCCGTTTCTCCGGCATATAAAAGCCTTGTTGATCTGTCACCATTAATTCTTACGATTCTCCAATAGTACCCAGCAAATTTTACATAATTATTACTAACACTTCCTCGATAATAGTAGCTTTCGCCATAATCATCTGTCATAACATATAATCCTTTATCGGATTTATCACTTTCTCTTTCTGTTTGGCCATATTGATAGGCAGTAATCCGATAAAGTTTAGTTTTAATCACTGTTCCATTATTTGTTTCAATTGCATCATCACCCTTTATTGCACTTGTTATTTTATATATGGTCGTACAATTTGCATAACTACCATATGGAATAATCACATCATTTGCATTCGTATTAAAGCCGGACCCACAGTAATAATAGTCATTACTATAATCTAAGGTTGTTGGATCCACATATTGATAATTGGTTAAGGTATATTTCCCAGTTTCTTGATTAAACTCATATCCTGTTCCTATCGTTGGTAAAATATTTTCATTTGTTAAATTCACTGTATAAGATTCTCCATTTCCTACCAAATCAGGATGAGGCATTCTTGATCCAATGACAGTTTGATTACTTCCATGATTCTCTTCCCAATCAATGATTGGAGCTGTTTTACTAAAATCTGGGGCTTGTTTACTTTTTATTTTAGTTTTGGCGCTTTCCACATCGGTACTTTGATATTCATTTACTAATATGGCATCAGAAAGTCGTGTAAATCCAAGTTCTACTGGACTATAACTTCCAAGAGTCGCGGTTACAACTATTTGACTTATAAATTCTTGATTCATAGTTTCTTCTAATGTTGGTGTATTATAATCCATCCATAGTCTTAAATTATAGGTAACTTCATCTTCCTGTGATAAACTTCCCTTTTGAAGTATTCTTCCTTCTTTATACCCATCAATGGTTGTCCTTTCATAGGTATCTAATGTTTTGATTTCATTATAATCTAGAACAACCGCGACATATTGACTATTTAAAGTAGTCGTATCTAACATTCCTAAGGATACTTCATAATCAAGAAAAGTATTACACGTATTTTTTATCGTAAATGTATAAGGTATCGTTTTCATTCCTTCATCATTCGTTATTGGATAAGCTTTTTCTAGTTTTATTCCATCTGACTCTTCTAAGATTTCGATGCTCAAACAACTAGTAGCCACTTTATTTTCAACTATCTGTTTAAAACTAATTTGCCAATAAGCATAACTGATTCCTACACATAAAGTAATTAAGAATATTATAAGAATTAGAATCGCTTTTTTATTTTCTTTTACTTTTTCTAGCATAATTATTTCCCCACTTTTTCTATAATGCGTAAAAATTTAAAGATCCTAAACATCTATCTTTCTATAGTTTATCCAACAGCCAATCAAACACATTTATTTGTTTTATTCCATTATATGATGTATATGGTGTAAAATCTGTTTTTAACAAAAATTTAGGATTGTGATCGTTTATATTATCAAGTGGTTTTAATTCTCTTTCTAATGTTTTTTTATCTTTAACACTGTAACTTACCTGATAATATTCCTCTCCTTTATCATTATCCCTTTTTCTTAATTCGTTGTCAATTTTGTAAATTGAAATTTATAAAAAAACTTTTTCAGGAGATTTTGTAAAATGTAATTTAAGCACAATGTATTTAATTCTATAAGTAGAGCATACTCTTTTCGTGATAAAACGAATGATATTATAGAATATAAAATTTAATATATTTCAAAGTTTACTCTTGATAGCTACATGTTTTAATGCCATTTTCATAACGAACTTGAATTTTTGTCGTCCCAGCAATTCTTGATTGCGTTTTAGGATTATTTAAATCATCATCTTCAATAAGACCTTCTGTTAACAAATCCTGAACTGCAATAGTACAAGTTTTTTTACTTTGACAAGTATTTTTTAGGCTTGCATTCATATTCAAGTCAATATAAGTACATGCGGCTTTTTCCAAAGTATTTTTAAAATTTTCATATTGTTCTTCTTGTTGTTTTGTATAACTAACGGATAAATTACTTACAATCACAGTACCAATAATAGCAATAAGGCCAATCGTAATAATTATTTCGATTAAAGTAAATCCTTTTTTCATCTTTTTACCCTCTATTCTGTATTCATTTTAAAAGAAAAAAAAGAAAAAAGCAATCAAATTTTAACTGCTTTCCTTCTTTTGATAAAATGAAAAAACAAATAAATAATAAAACTAAATATTACTAATAAATAAAAACTTATTCCTCTTAAAAGCATCATTCCCGATGTAGCTAACAAAGTCCCATAAATAATTTGATTTGCTTGCAAAAGAAGTCCCTCGCTAACAACTACACCACCCGGAAAAGGCATAAAATCGGAACCCAGTGTAATACACACTTGAAAAGCAATCACTTCAAAAATAGAGAATTCATGTAATCCAAAAGATAAATAAATTACATAACTAATAGATAAAATAGAAATCCGTTGTAAAAGCAAAATGATAAATGCTTCTATCAAAATTTTGGGATGTTTTTTCGTTAACTTTGCACATTCTTGATAATCTCTTAAAGATTCTTTTAATTTAGCTTCTCTTTCAGTAACGCTCTTTACTTTTAATTTTTTTAAAACTTTTAAAACAAGTTGAATAATCTTATACATTAATTTTTCTGAATAAATAAGCAAAACAAACAAAAACATAACCAGAATCGTTGTAACAAAGCCTAATAATACTAACCAATTAAATAATGTATTAAACGTAAATAGTTTTTGCGAAAAAAACAGAAATCCAATTATAGCTAAAAAAATTAAAGCAACTTTATAAATTAATGTATTTAAAAGAATAACTACACTATTCACACGATATGGAATTTTGTCTTTACTCATCTCAATCATTTCCACAGGCTGTCCACCCATACTACTTGGCGTAATAGCTGAGAAATAGGTTTCAGTCATAATATAACCCAAAGCTTGATACCAACTAATCCTATAACCCATATGAAAAAACATTCTTTTTAAATATAAACAATGAAAAAAAGCATAAGAAACAAGTAATACAAATGCCCATATTAAAACAGAAAGATCACATTTTTTTAAAGAAAGCAAAAAATCTTGAAAAGAATAATCTTTTAAGATAAAATAATAGGTTCCAAAAATTAACAAAACAAATAAAACAGCCGAAAATACATATTTTTTAATATTTTTCATAACTCACCAACCTTAACCATTGTAGCACACTCTTCTATAGAATTCCATGTCGAAAATTGCAAAAAATTCTTACACTTTTGTAAGAATTTTATAAAGAACATAATGAAAAATATTTTTAAGTCGTTTGAACGACAAACGGATCATTTGATGTACCAATACCATTAGATATCTCAACATCTAGTTTTAAGTTGATGACTCCACGGACACCAATACTGTCGGTAATCCAGCTGCTATTAGCCATGCCCGACGTGTACGAGCGAAACCCAATAGCTGCTGTATTCTCTGATTGGAATTCCCTAGGCGACATGGTCCAATAATTATGCGAAGAATAAGTGTAAGATAAACGATTTAAATACCCATCAACAAGTCCTCCTAACATTAGTTCATCAACTGTGATTAAGCCGATTGAATAAGTCAAAGATTTATTTCCAACATTTGATGTACTGGTAGTAAATAAATCGTTTTCTTCATTTGGACAGGTTAAGGTAGGATTATGGGTTTCATAATATCTTGAAAATCCAGCATAAAAGGTATTTTTATCTGTTGCTTGCACTCCAGCGCCGTTATTACTTCTGGTTGATAAACTTCGGTCATTACAGAATCCTGGGTCAGCTATATATTCATGGTATCCCTTATCTAAGATATTTTGTTTATCATAATTAGAATGATAGATAATAATAAAGCGTTTTTATGGTGTTTTTTGTAATTAAATTGATCTTGACTAATATCAATTTTTGCTAAAGTATCAACATTAAAACCGAATCTACGAATCACTCTAATATTTATTTTTAATTTTGTATCCTTTTTATAAAAAAAAGATTATTTACAAATAAATTATTCAGCTTTAAAAGTTACAACAATTACCCAAATAGCTAACATATTAAGAACTTTGTGCTCCTTTCTATTAACCCCATACTGCACTTTAATAGGACAGGAAGTAACAATATACTTACAGCTCATATCTTTTTATGTTCTTTTTTCAAAAGCTTGTAAAATCAATAAAAAAGGAGAAGTAGAAAAACATTCAATAGCTAAAAATGAATTTAAATTTACATAAAGAAAAACCAAGTGAAAATTTTTGTTCTCTACTTGGCATAATATTTACTCTTCTTCATACTTTTTAAGCATTTCTTTTTCTTCTGAAAGTTTTCTTTTTTCTTCATTGACTAAATTTTCTGGAGCTTTCTCAATAAAATTTTGATTTTTTAACAAATTCTCTCTTTTTAAAATACTTTTCTTTAAAGAATCAATAGTTTTAAGTTTCTTTTCTTGATCCTCCAAAGTTTCTTTATGTTCATTATATAAATAAACTTGATAATCCTGATATTCTACAACTGTATAATTAAGAGAAAGTTTTTCTTCTGTTTCCTTATCCTCCCATTTTAGTAATTTACGAATTAAACTATAATCATTCGGCTTACTAATATAAATTCTATATTCTTTACCAATTTGTAATTCAGCTTTTCGATTACGGAAAATTCGAACAAATTCAATAAGTGCATTACATTTTGCTTCTCCTTCAACAAATAAAAGATTTTTATCGTATTTTGGATATTCACTAATAATTAAAGGGGTTTTGGATAGATTTTTAAATATTTCTTCTGTTACAAAAGGCATGAATGGATGAAGCATTTTTAAAATATCGGTTAAAACCTTTTTTAAAACACTTTTTGTAGTAATAGATTCTAAAGAAAATTTGGCCATTTCAATATATTGATCGCAGAAATCTTCCCAAATAAATTTATAAAGAATCGTATTAACATTTTGAAATTCATATTTATCCATATATTTCGTAACATCTTTAATCGTTTTTTCTAAACGAGTTAAAATCCATTGATCACTTATCGATAAATTTTCAAATTTTTCTTCTTGTAAATCAGAGATATTCATTAAAACAAAACGAGAAGCATTCCAAATTTTATTAATAAAATTCCAGGCTGCGCGAACCTTATCTTCATCATAACGTAAATCCGTACCTGGAGCTGTTGATGTTGTCAAATAATAACGTAGGGCATCAGCACCATACTCTGAAATAACATCCATTGGATCAACGCCATTACCTAAAGACTTGCTCATTTTTCTGCCCATCTTATCTCGAATAAGTCCATGAATATAACAATATTCAAAAGGTCTTTGATGAGTAAAGTGTAAACCTTGAAAAGTCATGCGATTTACCCAAAAAGGAATAATGTCATAACCAGTTACTAAAACACTGGTTGGGTAATACTTTTGATAATCTTCTGTTTCTTCAGGCCACCCCAATGTACTAAAAGGCCAAAGAGCACTAGAGAACCATGTGTCTAATACATCCTCATCTTGAACCCAGCCTTCTTCTTTAGGAGCGTCTATTCCAACATAAATTTGATCATCTTTATACCAAGCCGGTATTTGATGTCCCCACCAAAGTTGTCTTGAAATGCACCAATCATAGGTAATTTCCATCCAATGATTCATAATTTTTTCGTAGCGAGAAGGTAAAAATTTAACTTTAGTATCTTTATTTTTTTGATTTTCTAAAACTTTATCCGCCAAAGGACGCATTTTAACAAACCATTGTTTAGATAAATAAGGTTCAACTAGAACATCGGTTCTTTCAGAATGACCAACTGAATGAACAATCTTTTCCGTTTTAAGTAAGTACCCTTTTTCATTTAATTCTTTAACAAGTTTTTCACGCGCCTCAAAACGATCAAGTCCCTCATAATAAAGAGCGTTTTCATTCATTGTACCATCTGGATTAATAACAACAATTTTTTCTAAATTATGTCTTAATCCAACCTCATAATCATTTGGATCATGACAAGGTGTGATTTTAACACATCCCGTTCCTTTGTCTGGATCCGCATGTTCATCTCCAATAATCGGGATTTCTCGGTTCACTAACGGTAAAAGGACTTTTCTACCAATATAATCTTTATATCTATCATCATTAGGATTCACAGCAACTGCCGTATCTCCAAACATCGTTTCAGGCCGTGTAGTTGCCACATCCAAATATAAATCGCTATCTACAAAAGGATACTTAATATGATAAAAGGCCCCTTCGACATCTTTATAAATAACTTCTTCATTCGATAAGGCTGTCTTAGCCATTGGATCCCAGTTAATCATTCTCTCGCCACGATAAATGAGCCCTTCTTCATATAATTTAACAAAAACTGTTCGGACAGCTTTACTTAACCCTTCATCTAACGTAAATCTTTCTTTATCATAATCTAAACTAAGACCTAATTTAGCCCATTGATCATGAATATTTAAAGCATATTCCTCTTTCCATGCCCAAGCATATTTTAACCATTCTTCTCGAGACATGCTTCTCGGATCCATTCCATCCTCCCGAAGTTTTTTATCTACCTTTGCCTGTGTTGCAATTCCTGCATGATCCATTCCTGGCACCCATAAAGCATCAAAGCCTTGCATTCTTTTATAGCGAATCATAATATCTTGAATTGAAGTATCCCAAGCATGACCTAAATGGAGTTTACCAGTTACATTAGGAGGCGGGATAACAATGCAAAAAGGTTTTCCACTATTTCTTCCTGATTTAAAATAACCACTTTCTTTCCAAATTTCATATTGTTCTTTTTCAACTTCAAGATGATTATATTTTTTATCTAACATATTATTTCACCATTCCCTTTCTTTCATCATTTAAAAACTTTTTCATTTCTTCATAACTTTGAAACGTATTACCGAATGTTTGAAAATAAGTTTCTGATTCTTGAGTTATCAATAGAAAAGTCCCGTGCTTTTCTTTGTAAATTGATTCGACAATACTTTCTTCTATTTGAGTAACTCGAGAAGGAAGAATAAAAACATATGACCATGAATCCTCTTCCTTCCAATAATCGTCTAAAACTACAATACCTTCTAATAATTTTGCAATATAAAAAGCATTCGGCCAAACAGTAAGATCACATTCAAACTTTTTTTCTTCACAAGTTAGTGAATTAAGAAAATCTTCAAAGCTTTCTTGTAATAATTGATTATGTATATTTGAGTTATCTTCAACATTATTTATGACTGCATTGCTTTCTTGTAATAATTGATTATGTCTTATCGAGTCATCTTCAATACTATTTGTAACTACATTTCCATGTGGAAAAACAACAACTACCCGTTTCATAATACCTCCATTCAACTAAAAAAGATGATACCAAAGGAGTCTTTTGATAGACGGTACCATCCTTATTTTTCGCTTTTTTTGATAACGCAGTTCTCTGCGAAGTAAACTCCATTGCAACCTTCAAAAGTTTCTTTTACTTAGTTCCACCAAACCTAAGCTCTCTATCAAACAGAAATCTTTTTACTCCTCAATTTCAACGTTCATAAAAATATGATAAATGATTTTTTACAAATTTTCAACCTTTTTAATCACTTTCTATTGTTTAACGAATTAAAAGTCAATAAAAGCAAACATCCCTTTACTCTAGATTATATCAAGTTTTTTCTTTGCCAATTTTTAATTGTTATACTGTTGAATAGTATCCTTAAATTTAAAAGTAAATAACGATAATTAAATTAAGCCAATTTTTTAATAGCAAATTACTTATACCTTATAGTTTTTCATATTTTTAAAACACTATATATCCAAGCTATTTTCTTTTAATAAAAATTCCTTAATACCAATAATTAGAATACCTTCTTCGTTATGATATGCAACAATGTCATCTTTTACAATAATAATTTTTTTAAAAAAATCATTAACATTTAGCAACGGTCTTAATTCTTGTTTTTTCTTTTCATCATCATCTATATTAAGAGCGGATTGAATATAGTATCTTTTACTTCCCTGATTGCATACAAAATCAATTTCTAATTGCTTTCTTGTTGTTTTTCCTTGCTCATCATTGGAGAATTGTTCCACTACTCCAACATCAACATTATATCCTCTCATTAACAGTTCATTATAAATAATATTTTCCATTAAATGATTTTGTTCAATTTGACGGAAGTTTAGTCTAGCATTACGAAGTCCTATATCAACAAAATAATATTTGGAAGGTGTAGTTATATACTTTCTTCCCTTTATATCATATCTTTCAGCTTTTGTTATCATAAAAGAATCTAAGAGAAAATTAATATAGGCATTTATCGTTTTATGAGATATATCTTTTATTCCCTGACTTGTAAAAGTATCAGCAATTTTCTTAGGATTTGTGAGTGAGCCTACTGATGAAGATAATATATCTACAGTCTTATCTAAAATTTCATCCTTATAAATATTATTTCTTTCTATAATATCTTTTAAGTATGTATTTTCAAATAAATCTTTTAAATAGCCACTTTTATCCTCATCCGTATCAAGTGATAAGATATAAGGCATTCCACCATAAGTTATATATTGATTCCATTTTTGTTCATCAGAGCCCGTTGTAGCAGCAAAAAACTCTTGATATGATAAAGGATAAATTCTAATTTCATCCCCTCTACCTCGAAATTCTGTTTTTATATCATTGGATAAAAATCTTGAATTGGAACCTGTTACATAAACATCCAAATTACCTTTTCCTAAAAAGCTATTTAAGACACTTTCAAAATCTTCTACTTCTTGAATTTCATCTAATAGAACATAATACATTTTGTCATCTTTTCTTTGCTCCATTACAAACTCAAACAAAACATCTGGATTATGATATTTTTTGTTTTCTCTATAATCTAAATCTAAATTTATAATATGATCTTTGTCGACACCAGATTCTAATAAATAGTTTTTAAATAGTGGGTTTAATAAGTAGGATTTTCCACATCTCCTAATTCCTGTTATTATTTTTATTCGCCCATTTTCTTTTCTCTTAATTAGTTTTTGCAAATAATAATTTCTTTTTATTTCTTTCATATTCTCACTTCCATCTTTTGTGGATTTCCACATTTTTTGGTAATTTAATTATATTATATATTTTCTAATAAGTCAATTTTGAAATTACCATAAATAGTGGATTTCCACATTTTTTGGTAATTTCACAACATTTTCCTATAATTTTAATACGCTTTTATCACAACTAAAAAGAGAGGTTTTCTATCTCTCATTCTGAATGATTACAATAAAATCAAGAATTTTTAATCACTTTCTATTGTTTCAACAACTCGATTATTAATAGAGATCACAACATTATTGTTTGTATCAATAACACTTAGAACTTCATCACGATCATCTATAGGATAGATTTGACTAACAATTTCTTGACTAGCTACATCATAAACATAAAATTCATTAGTTGTAGTAAAACAATTTACATATTTATCTGTAAAAGATAAATTAGAAAAATCCTCTTCTAATAAAGCATTGTTGTTATAATCTACTAGATGGTAATATCCCTCTTCATTTCTTGTAATAAGGTATGTTCCAGTATAATCCACAATCGGTTCAAAAATTTCACTAGTAAGCATCGCTCCGTTTTGATCGATTAATCTCCAACTATTTTCATTCGCGACAATAAGATAATCCGCTAATAACTTTCCGGTTTCATCTTTTTGATCAGTTAATCCAATAAAAGAATATTGAATTGGCAGAACTGGAGCAATAATATCATTTAACCGAATCACTCCAAATTGATGAGATGCATTTTCAACAATTAACAAATTTCCACCAATCCCTACGCCATAATCTTTAGCAGAAAAATAAGATGCTTGCTGATAAGAAATTCCATTTACAAGATCATAAATAAAAGCCTCAGTCGTAGTTTCATCTAAAGTATCTGTTAATAAAGCAAAACGATTATTAATAATTTTAATAGGTTCATTTTCCTCAACCTCAATAGAATTCACGCCATATTCACCATCAGTAACCACATTCATAGCATATCCGCACTTAGAAGTTTTACATTCATAAGTTCCTAATAAAGTTCCATCATCTTGATAAAACCATAATTTATTATCGAAATAAAACTCATGATTTACATTATCTAAAGTATTACTACGATCAGAACCAGTAAGTTTTAAAAACACTCCAAAACCAGCTAACGGTACGAAAATAACAAGCAAAAAGAGAATAAGAAAAAGTGCTCCTTTTTGAACTTTAGGATTCATCTTTATCACGATCTCTTTCTTTTGGGAAGTCACCTCCCATTGTATAGGTATTGTTCGTATTTCCAATTTCTACATAAATTTTATCATTATCAAACGTAACTCGGAAAGCTTTTGTTCCGTTACCATAATAATTATCAAGATAGATTTCTAGGCCACTTTCCCCTTCTTCTGTAATAGTGAGTTCTTCATTTTCATAATTGTATACATGAACGCGTTTATTTAAAACGGCAGCATAATATTCATTATATAATTCAATATAATTATAAGAATTATTAGAAACCTCGTTATCAAATGTATGAACAAAATACATATTATCTTTATAAGTTTTCAAATATTTATGAGTATTATCCACCTCTAAATAATCAACAATTGGACTATTTTTATCTTCTGTAAGCTTCTTTCCTTCAATATTATATAAAGCATATCCTTCATCGCTTTCTAAAACATAATACTCTCCAAGTTGTTTTATGCTTAAAAATTCAAACGGAAAAACCGGGCTTACAGCATCAGCCGTAATTTTGACAACTCCAAATTTACCACTTGTTTTAGATTTTGCAATAAAATAAAGTTCACTAATATTCGTAAAAGTTAGACTATTCATATTCGTATAAGAAGAAGTATCGACACTTTCATAAGGAGCAAGTTCCTTTTTATTCACTAAATCATATAAATAAATTGTCTCCCCATCTTTAATAAAAATATATTGTTTATTAATCAAAGGAATTGCTCCGACTTCTTCACTAAGATCCATTTCAATTGTATTACCAGTAATCTCGTGATAAAAAGAATCTGTTGCAAGTCCACAAGAATTTAAAGAAGTGGTATTCTTATCTACTGAATTTTCTGTTTTACAAGAATACGTTCCAAGTAAAGATTCCTTCTCTTCATCAGAATAAAAATACAAAGTCTTATTAAAATAATTCATAAAGGCAAGTTTACTAGATA
Source organism: uncultured Bacilli bacterium (assembly GCA_944363605.1). Lineage (GTDB taxonomy): Bacteria > Bacillota_I > Bacilli_A > RF39 > UBA660 > Ventrenecus. Next base: position 10,254 of record CALVUM010000083.1, on the reverse strand, counting down.
AGGCTCCTTCTAATAAATTAACTGAGAAATTCTCATAATCCTCTTTATCATATATATCAAGGTTTAACCGATCCCCTTCAAGAGCATATTGAAAAGCTTTCTCTGTACGAACAAGTTGATAATTTTCATACGTTTCAATTGGATTATAAGCAGTATTTTTTAAATCATAAGGAGCAGGAATCATCTTATTTCCACTGTAATCGCTAACATATAACTGATTATTTAAAACATATAAATATACATTATCTAATGGAACAATATAATCATATCCATCTTCATTTAATAAAGTCGAATTATAATCATAAACATAATATTTATCATCTTCATCTTTTGTAACAATATGCGTTTTAGTTGCATAAACAATTGAAGTATTAAAAGCTTTTGTCAAAATTTTATTACCTATATCTGCTAAATAAGAATTATTATCTTTCCGAACAGCTAACAAATTTACTTCTTCTTGATCCGGTAAAATTCCTAAAGCATCATAACTATAAGGAATAACGGTTTTCAAACCACTTTCTGTAATTTGTTCCAACCCATATAAACTTTTTTCATTCTTTAAAACGACTAAATTATCATAATCCTCATAAGTCTTAACCGCAAAAACCGTTTTTAAAATTTTTTCCTCTTCTAAATCATAGATTTTAATACTCTTATCATTCTCATCTTTATGATCAACGATAAAAACAAAACGATCAAAATAAATATTACTAACAAGTATAAGCGGATTACCATCTTGATCCACTCGCTTAGGCTCCGAAAAATCATCGTCTTGAGTTAAATTAGCCATTAGACATAACTTCTCATCTTTATTTTCACATTCATAACGACCTATCTCTTCATCATCATTTAAAAACACCAAGTTGCCATTTTCATATCGATATGCCCCCATCTCTAAAACAACATTAGGTGTTTCTTCTAAAGGCTTTTCTTCTCTATAAAAAAGAAAAAACAAGCCAACTCCTATTAATAGCAAAATAAGAACAAACAAAAGAATAAAGAGTATTTTCTTCTTTCTATCTAAATCATGCCATTTTTTTTGAAGTTTTTTCATCCAGCTTTCTTTTTGAGATTTATCTAAAAAATCATCTGTTTGATCCTTTTTCATTTCTTCTTTGGTATCAACAACAGTTTTAAAAATTAAATCTGCATCATCCATTTCTTCATCATAATCTGCTTGATACTCACTTTCAATATTATTTATTGCTGTCATAGACAAATCTTTTAAAGTTTGCACTTCTTTCGTAGTTTCAAGGGTTTCTACATCCGGTTCATTTATTGTGTCTGTAAAATCATTTTCATTCACTTTTAGTCACTCTCCTACTCTAAAACATTATATCAGTAACTAAGTGAATTGACAAGGAAAAAAAAAAGAACGATTTTTTCTTGTGTATTTTAAAAAAATTTATAAATATCATCACGTTCACTTGTTTTAAAATCCTCCACATTATATAATTAATTTAGAGAATATTAAGCTCATTATTATAATTGTTATAAAAAAGAAATGATTATTATAAATAAATTTTATCATACTTTTGTGTAAACAATAATAGGATTGTTATAAAGGAGCAACAAAAATATGAAAATAAAAACAAATAATAGAATGATAAATATTAAAAACGCTACGGATTTCAAAACAAGACTATTTGGTTTAATGGGAAAGAAAAACATTCAAGAAGGAATTTTGTTTCCAAATTGTAAAGCGATTCATACTTTTTTTATGAAAGAAGAAATTGATGTAATCGGCTTAAATAAAGAAAATCAAGTCATTTATATTTATCGAAATGTTCCCAAAAACAAAATTGTAAAAATAAGTACTAACGAAGAAAAAACTAGTATTTTAGAATTACCTAAAAATACTAGTAAAAATTTAGTTATAGGCTCAATAATTAAATTTAAAGAGACTGACTAAATGTTCTTTTTTTGCCCAAATCTCTTCTGTTCTAAGAATTATTGAATCCAAAATCATCTCTTCAAATTGGTCAATTTCAGTATCTATATTACATAACGATTCAAATCTAATAAAAATTCTTTGCATGAGTTAAAAAAGAAGGTAATCATCATTTATTCTTTCCATTCAAAAATATAATCTAAAATTTGAACTTCATCACCTGGTTTAGCACCCAAACGTTCTAATTCATCATCGATTCCCATACCTTTTAATCTACGTCCAAACCGAGCAACAGCCTCATCTTCAGTAAAACGAGTCATTTTAAATAATTTCTCAATTTCTTCACCTTTTAAAACCCAAATTCCATCTTCTTTAGTAATCGTATAAGGTTTTTCATTTTGAAATTTATAAACGATCGTACTTTCATATTCCTCGTCTTGATAAATTTTTTCCTCACCTAATTCTTCTAAAACATCACGTAAGTGAGTAAGAAGTGGCTCTAAACCTTCATGATTCATTGCACTTATGGAAAAAATTTCTTTATCAGGATATTTTTCCTGAAATCTTTTTAAATTTTCTGCAAATCCAGGCATATCCATTTTATTTGCAACAATAATTTCCTTTTTGTTCGCTAAAGCATCACTATAGCTTACAATTTCTTTTCGAATAATTTCATAGTCTTTAATAGGATCTCTACCTTCTGTCCCAGCCATATCGATGACATGAGCTAAAATGCGCGTTCTAGAAGCATGTTTTAAAAACTTTGTTCCTAATCCAACTCCTTCACTCGCACCTTCAATCATTCCTGGTAAATCAGCCAAAATAAATGTACGACGATCTTTTAAAGTTACCACCCCAAGATTAGGACTTAATGTCGTAAAATGGTATGCAGCAATTTTAGGATTTGCTGATGAAACGGAAGCAAGAAGAGTACTTTTGCCAACGCTAGGCATTCCAACAAGCCCAACATCAGCAATAACTTTTAACTCACATTTAATATAACGGATTTCTCCGGGTTCTCCGAGCTCAGAAAACGCTGGAGCCGGTTTTTCATGAGTGGCAAACGCGGTATTACCACGCCCTCCACGTCCACCATGTGCAACAACAACACTCTCGCCATTTTTCGTTAAATCAGCAATAACTAGCCCAGTATCTTCATCGTAAATCGTCGTGCCAGCTGGAACCTTTATAACAACATCCAAAGCATTTTTCCCACGCATATTTTTGCCTTTTCCATTTTCTCCTTTAGTTGCTTTCATAATTTTATGAAATTTTAAATCGATAAGAGTAGTTAAGCTATCATCTACTAAAAAAACAATATCGCCACCTTTACCACCACTTCCACCATCAGGACCACCCATTGGCACGTATTTTTCGCGACGGAAAGAGGTACAACCATCGCCACCTTTTCCAGCAACTAATTTCATTTTAACTTCATCAATAAACATAAAATCACGTCCTTTACAATTTTTTTATTAACCACACATCGGCCTTCTTCCCTTGATATCCTAAACTTTCATAGATTCTTCTAGCTTTTGAAGTTGAAGCATATAACCTAGATTCACTAAATTCCATTTGAAAAATTTCTTCAATTTTTCTTTGATTACGTAAAACTTCCATTAATAATCTTTTCCCTAAATAATACCCTTTTTCTTGATAACGATAAGCCACGAATAATTGCTCGATAGATAATGAAGAAAAAGAAGAGGAAATATAACATCCAGCGAGTAATTCATCATCAAAAGAAGAAGTCATCGCAATGTATCTTCCAGATTCCAAAGCTTCTAAATAATGCCTTCTTTCATCACACACAGGAGGTTCTTGATAGGCGTCAATTCGAAGTTTTTCTAATTGAAGTAATTTTTTATATGTTGGACAAACAAAATTATACTTTATATCCATAAAAAACATCCTTTATATACAATAATCATTTTAAAAAACAATTTATACTTTTTATATCATAAAATAGCTAAAAAAACAACCATAGAAAAAAGAAAAGTAATTTCCTTTTCCTCATAGTTTAAATTTTTTTCTCAAAAATATCCATTTGTTCATTAGCTAACTTAAAACCCATTTTTTCATAAAACATTTGAGCTTCCTTTGATCCTGGGGATAATTTACAAACCTGAAACTTCTTTTGAAAATATTCTTCGATTTGAAAACGGTTCTTTAAAACAAATTTCAAAAGATTTGAACCAATATGTAAATTGTTTTCTTGATCATATTGTAAAGATTTTTTCACAAATATTTGTTCAATATATAAAGAATTAAAAACATCAGATATATAACAAGCTGCAACCAACTCATTTGCTAAATAAGCTCCATAAACTAAATACTTTTTATTTTTAAGCTCATGACTATAGTAAGTTTCTGTTCCTTTTGTAGTAAAATTTAAAAAATCAATCGCATAAGCATCGTAACGTAACTTCCCTAACAAAGCAATGGTCTTGTCATTTATATCAATTCTTTGAAAAGTAAGCATTATTTTCCCTCACTTTGATATTTTTCCCAAAATTTTTTATAAAGTTCATCGCAACGAATTTTATCCATTTCCTCTGTATGTAAAAGGGGATTTTTTATTCCTAACTTTTCATATTTTTCAAATCCCAAATGATGAAAAGGTAAAAATTCAACTTTTTTGACATTTTTAATTTTTTGAATGTAATACACTAAAGAATCTAAATATTCTTCTTGATCCGTTATATTAGGTACAACAACTTGTCTTAACCAAACATCTTTTCCGCTTTTATTTAAAGAAACAATGAATTTCTCTACTTCATTCATCTTATGCCCAGTCATTTTTTCATATCCTAATGGATTGGTATGCTTAATATCTAAAATAACTAAATCAACCAAAGAAAGAATTTCATCATATTTACCAATTCCCACACCTGCTGTATCTAAAGCGATATGAACATTTTCCTCTTTTAACTTTTTGCAAACTTCTAATAAAAAATCTACTTGAAGTAAAGGTTCTCCTCCAGAAAATGTGACACCACCTTGATTTCTTTTAAAATAAGGCTTATTTCGTAAAATTCTTTTTACTAAAGTATCTACATCCATATTCTTTTCTTTTTTTTGAAACATTTCTGGATTATGGCAAAATAAACAACGTAACATGCACCCCGAGAAAAAAACGACTGTTCTAATCCCGGGGCCATCGACAAGTCCAAATGTTTCAATAGAGTCAACGCTTCCCATCATAATTTTTCATGGAAAGTTCTCGCGATAACTTCCTCTTGTTGTTTGCGAGTTAACCGGTTAAAACGAACTGCATAACCAGAAACACGAATCGTAAGTAATGGATATTTATCTGGATGTTCCATTGCATCAATTAAAGTTTCACGACTTAACACATTAACATTTAAATGATGGGCACCTTGAATAAAATATCCATCGAGTAAAGAAACTAAATTTTCGATTTGTTCTTCCTTAGAATGTCCTAAAGAAGTAGGAACAATACTAAAGGTGTTAGATATTCCATCACGACAACAATTCGCATAGTTAAGTTTTGCTACCGAATTTAATGAAGCAATCGCGCCATTTTCATCTCTACCGTGCATTGGATTGGCTCCAGGCGCAAACGGAACTCCTTTTTCCCGTCCATCAGGAGTACTTCCTGTCTTACTTCCGTAAACAACATTTGAAGTAATCGTTAAGACAGATAAAGTAGGTACTGCATCTCGGTAGCATTTATGTTTAGAAAGCTCAGCATAAAATTTTTCTAATACTTCTTTAGCCAAATCATCTACCCGATCATCATCATTCCCATATTTAGGAAAATCCCCTTCTATTTCAAAATCAACTGCAATACCATCTTCATTTCTTATTGGTTTAACTTTAGCATATTTAATTGCTGACAAAGAATCAGCTACTACAGATAAACCGGCAACTCCATAAGCCATAAGTCTTCTAACATATGTATCATGTAAAGCCATTTGTCCAGCTTCATAAGCATATTTATCATGCATGTAATGAATAACATTCATCGCATCACTGTAAACAGAAGCAACCTCTTCTAACATTTTAAAATAAGCATCATGCACTTTGTCGTAATCTAACACTTCATCCGTTATTTTAGAAAATCCATCAATAACTAAATCCCCTTTTATTTCATCAATACCTCCATTAATCGAATATAAAAGGGCTTTAGCTAAATTACAACGTGCGCCAAAAAATTGCATATCCTTTCCTTCACGCATCGCAGAAACACAACAAGCAATTGCATAGTCATCCCCATAAATTGGACGCATGACATCATCATTTTCATATTGAATAGAATCCGTTTCAATAGAAAGTTTAGCACAATATTTTTTAAAATTTTCTGGTAAATGTTCGCTCCATAAAACAGTCATATTAGGTTCAGGTGCCGGATCAAGGTTAGTTAATGTATGTAAAATTCGGTAAGAAGTTTTTGTAACCATCGATTCGCCTTTTTCAGTAATTCCACCTATTGAACAAGTTACCCATGTAGGATCGCCAGAAAACAACTCATCATAATCAGGTGTTCTTAAATGTCTTACAAGACGAAGTTTAATAACAAACTGATCAATAATTTCTTGAATATCCCTTTCCGTAATTGTTCCTTCTTTTAAATCACGTTCAAAATAAATATCAAAAAAAGCATCTACTCTTCCTAAACTCATTGCCGCCCCATTATTTTCTTTAACGGCTGCTAAATACCCAAAATAGGTCCATTGAACAGCTTCACGACTATTTTTAGCTGGTTTAGAAATATCAAACCCATAAGAAAGAGCCATTTTTTTAATTTCTTCTAAAGCACGATATTGCATCGAAACATCTTCTCTTAACTGAATAAGTTGAGAAGTCATTGGACCGACTAAAACTTCATCCCAATCTTTCTTTTTTTGCTCCATCAAATAATCAATACCATATAAAGCTACTCTTCGGTAATCACCAATAATTCTTCCTCTTCCATAAGCATCAGGAAGACCCGTCAATAATCCCACATGTCTAGCTTTTCTTACACTTTCAGGGTACGCATCAAAAACTCCTTGATTATGAGTTTTACGAAACTCATTAAAATATTTATCAACTGTTTCATTTAATTTATAACCATAAGCATCAAGTTCTTGATAAACCATCCTTATTCCACCATAAGGATTAACAATGCGTTTTAAAGGCGCATCCGTTTGAAGTCCAACAATAACGTCATCATTTTCACTAATATATCCAGGTTTAAAAGCATTGATAGAAGCCATGTGATCAACATCAATATCTAACACAAGCTTCTCTAATTCTTCTTTTAATAAATCATTAACCTTTTTTAAAACTCTTCCAGTTTTATCTGTAGTTCCAGATAAAAAAGATTCATCATCATCATATTTTGTATAGTTTTTCAAAATGAAATCAGACACATTAACTTCATTCATCCAAACTCCTTCTTTAAAATTTTTCCATTCTTCCTTCATATCATCCCTCCGCCTTTTAAATATACCATGAAACCAAAAAGGAAGAAAGTAGCATATACAACACTTTACAAGGATTTATCAAAGAAAAAAATCAAGACTCTAATTTCTTGATCTCTTCTATTTCTAAACCAGTCACTTCTGATATTTTTTCTATTGAAAGCTCACCTAATAAGTTTTTAGCAATTTCAATTTTTCCTTGTAACAATCCTTTTTCCTCTGCTGCATATAATTCCGTATTTCTAATTTTTCTCTCATCTTCTTCTTTGGTCATAAATTCTCTAAATCTTGGATCTTCATTTACTTTTTCTGAATTTTTCATATACTTTTTTACCTCCGGATTTTTCTTTGATACTTCTTCTAACTCTTCTTTTCCTAAATCAATGAGAATTAAATATAAGTATTACCTTATCTTCAAGAACTTTTTTGATAGGTTTTATTACATTTTTAAAATAATTTGTCAATTTCATCTTTAGTTAAATTCGTAAATTCCATAATCTCTTCTATACTTTTATTTTTTAAAAGCATTTTCCTAGCAATTTCGATTTTTCCTTGTAACAAACCTTTTTCTTCTGCAGCCTTTAATTCGGTATTTCTGATTTTTCTTTCATCTTCTTCTTTGGTCATAAATTCTCTGAACCTTGGATCTTCATTCACTTTTTCTAAATCTTTCATATATTTCTCTACCTCCAGACTTTCCTTTGCTACTTCTTCTAATTCTTCTTTTCCTAAATCAAGAAGTATTAAATATAAGTATTCCTTTATCTTTTTCTCGTCTTTAGTATACCAATACTCCATTACTTTGTCCATATTGTATTCAATTACCTGGAAGTTTTCGACAAACTTTTTCTGGGTCTTATCTTGTACTTCATAAACCCTCATTATTTCTTCATCATTTTTAATTCCATAAGTCAAATTAATTTGAATGATATAGATATCTTCGCGGTAGTATTCTCCGGTTTCGGTGTAATGGGCATAGGTGTCACAGTGATAGGCAAAATTTCTCACATGCAGATAATCTTTTACAGAACTGTTGATCTCGATCCCGACTAAGCCAATATCCGTTTCTAATAAAACATCGACATATTTTCTTCGGACATGAATATTCCTCACATTCTTTTCAACATTTAACACTTTTTTTATTTCTTTTATAGAAACTTCTTTTAAAGCAACTTTTAAGAGTTCTTTTAATAAATCTTCGTTTTCTTCTTTTAAGAAGATTTCTTTAAAAACTCGGTCATACTTTGCCGTATAAAATTTTTCTTTTGTTTCCATCATAAAAATACCTCTCCGTTTCTTGGAAAGATATTCTATAGACTCTTTTCTTTTCTATCAAGAGCTTTTTTTGATAGGTTTTGTCGCATAATGAGTTTTATTGTCGTTTTTTATTAAACGTAAACTTATTAACGTGTCCCTAAAAACCTAATACTTATTAAAAAATAAGTTTTCTCTTACAAAAACCTGCTTTCTAATTACTTCGAGAAAAATTCAAAGGTATTACTTCTTTTACTTTTTATCAAATAATCAAAGTGGATAACTAGCCAAACCCCTGTCACTCTTATGCGTGACTGGGTCCTTTTTTCGTTTTCCTATAGACTTAAGCTATACGGATCCGAACTCGTTCCTATTCCCCCACTGATTTTTACATTAGCTTTTAGGTATAAGGCGGGGGAGGCGACAGGAGCCGTATAGTTCGCATTGGTGCTGTACACTTTCCCAGTGTCGTTCACATAAAACACGTAGGCGCTATTATCAAAGTAGGGGGTTAATGTCCATTGGTAGTTAGAACTATCGTATAGCCAATCATTACTATAACAGTCACTATATGATGAGAAATTCCAATTAAATAATGCTGCATTTAAACAGGTTTCTCTATTCGTTGTAGTTCCTCCACTGGTCGCATAGCCATAATCTGAAGGATACATAAGTCCGATTTTTCCTATCCATTCTTTTGGTCTTCCACTATATACGGTTGTTCCTCTTTCATAGGAGTACCAATGACTTGCTAATCCAGTACTTGAACTTGAATGACTTGCTCCTCCTAAACTCCACAAAGTAGTACCTATCATACTTTTTGCTTCTTCTGTTAAGCCAGTACTACTAAAATCACAAGCTGTTGTCGCATCATTTTGTCCATATGGGCATTCTCCGGTTGTTCTATTCCAATAGGCTCCTTCGTTTAGCACAAGTTGTAAGGCGGAATCACTCCAATCACTGCTTCCATAATCACTTGTAGAAGATCCTGTGCCACTTGCTTTATTATCCCAACTATATTTTCCAATCGGTTCTGCTCGAATAATTTTCAATCTTGTTTCTTTTATTCCTGTTCCATCATCAATATTGTTAAATACTCCGATTATTCGCCATAACTCATTATTGAATGAAACATAATTATTTGGATCGGCTCCGATATATCTTAGATTATTATCTGTTGTTCCATCATAGGCAAGTTCACTTGTTTCTCCTTTAGCTAGAATCGTATCAGCTGCCGTTTCTATTTTGGTAGCTGAACTTATTATGTTGATACTTCCTTCGAATTTGGTGTTCATTGCTTCATTTCCGGTTGTTTCATCCATCCATAAGTAAAAATTGTAGGTAACACTTTCATTTTGTTTTAATTCGCCACTCGCAATGATTATGGATTCATCTAAGTTTGTGATTTGTAATTCTTCCGTTGCGGTATTATAGTTTGTATTTGTTCCTAGATTTGTTCCTGTTGTTGGTTTTATTTCTGTACTTTTATAAATAGCATATTTTAGCCAACTTTTATTCATTGTATTCGTAGTTAAAGTATTTAAGGTTACATTGTATGAGGCATCAATTGTACAGGTGTTTTTGATCGTAAACGTATATGGATTTGTCGTAAGTCCTTTTGTATCACTTATTGGATAAGTGTTATTTAAGGCGATTGAACTTGTTTGTTCGGTAAATTCA
>CALVUM010000082.1 GCA_944363605.1 uncultured Bacilli bacterium | reverse complement strand
AATGGAGGTAAAATATTATGAAAGTTAGACCATCTGTAAAGAAAATTTGTAAAAAATGTAAATTAATTAAAAGAAATGGAAAAGTTATGGTTATTTGTGAAAATCCAAAACACAAACAAACTCAAGGAAAATAGGAGAGTGAATTAGTATATGGCAAGAATTAAGAATATTGAATTACCTAATGAAAAACATATTTGTATTGGGTTAACTGCGATTTATGGAATCGGTAGACCTTTAGCAAAAACAATTTGTGAAAATGCAGGTGTAGAACCTTCTAAAAAGGTAAAAGATTTAACAGATGAAGAAATTCAAAAGTTACGTAAAGAAGTGGATAACTATACGGTTGAAGGTGATCTTCGTCGTGACGTACAAATGAGTATTAAAGAAAAGATGGAAATCAATTCTTATCAAGGTGTTCGTCATAAAAAAGGCCTTCCTGTACGTGGTCAAAGAACTAGTAGAAATGCTCGGACTCGTAAAGGAAAAGGTAAAGTAGTGGCTAATAAGAAAAAAGTAGGTAAATAGGAGGTAAGTGTTTATGGCATATAATAGAAGAAAAAGAAAAGTTAAAAAGAATGTTCCAGAAGCAGTTGCACACATTCATTCCACTTATAATAATACAATTGTTACAATTACCGATAAAGATGGAAATGTATTAAGTTGGGCTAGTGCTGGAACTATTGGATATAAAGGCTCTAAAAAGAAAACTCCTTTTGCAGCTGGTACAAGTGCGGAAGCTGCAGGACGTGCGGCATTAGACTGTGGTGTTAAAAAGGTTGAAGTACACGTTAAAGGGTTAGGCGCTGGTAGAGAGAATGCGATTCGTCAATTACAAGCTGTTGGTTTAGAAGTAACAAGTATTATTGATGAAACACCAGTTCCACATAACGGATGTCGTCCACCAAAAAGACCAAGAAATTAATAAGAGAAGAGGGTTAGAATATGATTAAATTTGAGAAACCAGATTATAAAATTACAGAGTATCAAGAAAGCAATCATTTTGGGAAATTTGAATTAGAACCATTAGAAAGAGGATTTGGAACAACAATTGGAACTGCTTTACGTCGGGTTATGCTATCTAGTATGCCTGGATGTGCAATTACAACTGTGAAAATTATAGGTGTTTTACATGAATTCCAAAAAATTGATGGTGTTTATGAAGATGTTACAGCTATTGTATTAAATTTAAAAGGTGTTGTTTTAAAGAATCATACGGAAGAGGCTAAAACATTACATTTAAAAGCAAATACACCAGGTCCTGTTACTGCAGGAATGATTGAACATGATCCAGATATTGAAATTGTAAATCCTGATTTTGTTATTTGTAACTTAGTTGAGGGTGGAAAAATCGATATGACTCTTACTTGCAATAATGGTAAAGGTTATGTTGATTCTAAAGAAAATCAAAAATTGTTTGCAGAAGACGAGCAGGGTGTCATTGCCATTGATTCATTATACAGTCCAGTAACAAGAGTTTCAGTTGATGTTGAAAGCGCTCGAGTAGGACATAATGAAAACTTTGATAAATTAATTATGGAAGTTGAAACAAATGGAAGTATAACACCTGAAGAATGTATGGCTTTGGCTTCAAAGATTTTAATTGAACATTTTGAGATTGTTGCTGATTTAAATTCTATTAGTGATGTAGCTGGTCTTATGAGCGAGAAGAAAGTTGATACAATTACTAAAACATTAGAAACTCCTATTGAAGAAATTGAGTTCTCTGTTCGTGCGTATAACTGTTTAAAAAGAGCTGGAATTCATACAGTACAAGATTTAATCAATAAAAAAGAAGTGGAAGTTACAAAAATCCGTAATTTAGGTAAAAAATCTTTAAAAGAAGTTTTGGATAAAGTAGATGAAATGGGACTTAAGTTCCGCGATTAAGGAGGTATTTAAAAATGGCTTATAGAAAATTAAGTAGAGATTCTAAAAAGAGAAGAAGTATTCTGGCTGGACTTACTAAAACTGTTATTTTAAATGGCAGTGTTGTTACTACTGAAGCTCGTGCAAAAGAAGTTCGTAAATTTGTTGATAAGTTAATTACCTATGGTAAAAGAGGAACTTTGGTTTCTCGAAGAAAGGCTTTAGCTTTTGTACATAATGATAATGAAGTAGTTAGTAAAGTATTTAATGAATTAGCGACAAAATATCAAGATCGCAATGGTGGATATACAAGAATTATTAAAATTACTGAGCGTATTGGTGATGATGCTTTACAAGTTCGTTTAGAATTAGTTTAAAATGCTTAGAGAAATCTAAGTTTTTTTAAACTAAAGTTAGGGGGATTTATTATGAATAAAATTGATAAAAAATTGGTTAATAAAATTAATGAATGGATACAGCTACCAGGATTGGATTTGCAAAGTACAGAATGGCTCACCAATATCAAAGAATATTTGTTAGGAAATTTGAGTGATTATTGTTCTCAATTATTTGATTATTTTGAAAGTATTGGGATTTTTTTAAGTATTGCTTCTCTTGATGCATATGAAAGTGGGTATATTTTAACTAAGTTACTTCAATATAATTGTTGTATGATTATTGATTCAAAGCCTTATACTTATATGCGAATAGATCAATATCAAGATTTGTTAAAAAAGAATGGGATTGATACACAGGAAAATTTTGAAAAAATTTTAATAGATTATTTTGATAAAAAACTTCCTGATTCATTAAGTAAGCTTTTACAAGATATTTTTTATAAGGAAGAGGCTGTAAGAATAAAAAATTTAAATTTATATCAAAAATTCCAATTATTTATGAATAAACAAAATAAAACGGATGAAGATTATGAAGAAGTAAGAAAAGTTTTAGAAGATTTGTTGGTTCCAGAATATTTAATAAATTGTTTATTTGTGTATTTAAAGAGTCAAAAACTTGATCATAAAAAAGAATTTGTAAAAAATGAGGAAAGTAAAAACGCATATGAAGAAATAAAATATCCTACTAGAAAGGTTTTAAAGCAACAACTTAAGTGTTATTATGATGAGAAAGATTTACTTAAAAGTTTTGATTATGCAAATTATGAAAAAGTTGTTTATCTGTTAAAGGGATTAAATTATGCTGAGAATCAAATAAGAGATATTTTAAGTGTGTTATTAAGAAATAAAATAGCTAATTATTCTTATTATAAATATATCTTTACTAAATATGCGAGCAAGTTTCCAAACGATCCTATATTGGATGATATTTTAGAGTCTTCGCGAAGAATGTTTCTTTTGGATGATGTAGATGATTATGCGATTTATAAAGAATATATTTTAGAAAATATGGCATTTTTAGAACAAGCTATGATTGATAATTTTGATTATGATTTAAAAAGGATTTATTCTAATCAGTTAAAAAATTAAAATTTGTTCTTTTTTAAGAGATTACTTGTATTTGATGTTTCTTTTTACTTTTGCTATACTTTAATAGATGAAAGAAAGGGATTTTTATGAAAAAAAAGATAATTTTGACTGGTATAAGACCGACTGGAAATTTACACTATGGGCATTTGTTTGGAGCTTGTCAAAATTGGTTAAAATTGCAAGATGAATATGTTTTTTATTTAGAGATTGCTGATGTACAGGCTTTGACGGATAATTTTCATAGCCCTAATAAAGTTCATTCAAATGTTTTTGAGCTGACAAGTGATTTATTATCTATTGGTATAGATCCCAAAAAAGTTCATATTTTTGTTCAATCACAAATTCCAGAAATTGCTGAATTAACAGTTTTTTATTCGAATTTAGTGACTATGGCAAGGCTATATCGTAATCCGACTGTTAAAACAGAGATTGCTCAGAAAAAAGCTTTGTTTGGTAATGATGGAGAGAGTGTTACCTATGGTTTTGTTGGATATCCGGTAAGTCAAGCGGCTGATATTACGGCTTTTAAAGGAGAGCTAGTTCCTGTTGGAGAGGATCAACTTCCACTTATTGAACAATGTCGAGAAATTGTTCGGAAATTTAATTCCATTTATGGAGAGGTTTTGAAAGAACCTGAACCTTATCTTTCTAAAACTCCAAGAATTAAAGGATTAGATGGTAATGAGAAAATGGGAAAAAGTTTAGGAAATGCAATTTTCTTAGTAGATGATGAAGAAACCATTTCTAAAAAAGTTATGAGGGCTGTGACAGATACTCAAAAAATAAAAAAAGATGATCCGGCTAATCCAGAAGTATGTATGGTATATTATTATCATAAATTAGTGAACCAAGAGAATGTAGATGTTGTTTGTGAAGAGTGCAAAAAGGGTGCTCGTGGATGTGTACAATGCAAAAAAGAATTGATTGAAAAAATGAATGAATTTATGAAAGAAATTCGTGAGAAGAAACAATATTATCGTGAACATCCTGAAGAAGTTTTACGTATTTTAGAAAACGGTACAAAAGAAGCTCGAAGTGTAGCGATTTCTACCATGCGTGATGTAAAAAAAGCAATGCAAATTGATTATTTTGAAAGAGGTGAATAATGACTAATAAACGTGGTGATTTATGGATCATATCTTCTTTTTCAAATGAAGATATTTATAAAGAGATTTTTCCTTGGGAATCGCATACTGAAGGAATTATTGATTTTGTTAAACAAAATCATCTTCCTTTAGATATAAAACCAGATGATTATCATGAAGGACCTGTTTTGTTAATGAATTTAGGCTATATGGTAGTTAAATCAGAAGTGAATTCTTCTCTGTTAATTTTTTATATTCCTAAAATTATATCTGAAAATCAAAGAAATTGGTTTTTGGATCATCGGTATTTGGAAAGAGAATTTTTAAAAATAGGTGGATATTCTTTAGAAAAAGAAGTAATACAAATTGAAGGATATGGAAACATTTTTAATGAAATTAAACGAAAATATGTTCCGGATTCTGAAATAAAATTAAAATAAAAAATATTTTATGTTCTTTTTTGATAGAAATAAATAAAAAAGTTATCTTTTAATTTAGATAGGCATGATATTGAAATAAGGTATTTAAATAATCAAATCGAACTGTTATCAAATGCGGATATAGAAAGTAAGAAAAAATTTGATATAGATGCTAATCTTATAGATAAATATTTGTGGAATATTGGTGATGAATTTTGTAATAAAAAGAATTGTACCAATTGTCCATTGAGTAATAATTACAAAAGTAAAATATAAATGAATTATTCGAAATTATCGAAAAAACGAATTTAAATCTTTAACTATTCGAAATTTTCGAATAGTTGAGTATAATTTGATGAGGGTTAGAGAAATGCAAATAGACAAACTAAAAGATTTAATTTTATATCAAAGTGAAAATGGCAATTATTATATGATAACGAAGATTTTTGGTTTACTCAAAAAACAATGGCTGAATTATTTGGATGTACTACTGATAATATAGGATTGCATCTTAAAAATATCTACAAAGAAGAATTAAATAAAGATACAACTACCGAGAAAATCTCGGTAGTTCAAAAAGAAGGAAATAGAAATGTAGATTTTTATAGTTTAGATGCAATTATAGCTGTTGGTTATCGTGTTAATTCAAAAGAAGCTACTTCATTTAGAATTTGTTTAAAAGTATATATTAAAAAAGGCTTTGTTTTGAATACTGAATTATTAAAAAATGGTCCTAAATTTGGTAAAGATTACTTTGATGAATTATTAGTTAAGATTAAAGAGATTCGTGCAAGTGAAAAAAGATTTTATTAGGTGAAACGTTTGAGTGTTTTAAATAATATTGATACCAAAAAATAATGAATTTGAATGATTTAAAAAAGTTTAATAAGAAAAGAAAATATAAATTTTGAAATATTTAAATAATGTTGTTCCTTTCTCCATACAAAAAAGATATAATTGTATGGAGAAAAGAACAAAAATCTATGACAAATGAAGAAAAAATTTTAAAAATATTAAAAAATAATAATGGCATTATTACAACTAAAGAAATAAAGGAAAATAATATAGCCAACGTCTATTTGACCAGACTTGCAAACAAAGGGGATATAGAAAGAGTAAAAAAAGGATTGTATGTATCTAAAGCTAGTTGGGGAGACGAATATTTTAATTTGATTTATGGTATAAATGCAATTTATTCTTATGAAACTGCACTTTATTTTTTAGGATTATGTGAATCAATTCCCATGAGTTATAACTTAACAGTTCCTCGAGGACATAAAAGCAGTTTAAATTATAATAGTAAAGTAATTCTTCATTTTATAAAAAGAGAATATTTTGAAATAGGAAAAATTCACATTAAAAGCCCACAAGGACAAATGATTACTTGTTATAACGCTGAAAGAACGATATGTGATTTATTGAAAGATAAAAAAAATCAAGATATAGAAACACTTAAATATGCGATTCGTGAATATTTAAAAAATAAAAAAGCACGAAATTTACCCAAATTAATGGAATATGCCAAAATTTTTAATGTTTATGAAACTTTAAATAATTACTTGGAGGTGTTAATGTGATGAGCGCTGAAGATTTAAAAATTAAAGTTAAAGAAAAAGCCCATACCTATCATTTAGAGCCTCAAGATATAATGCAAATGTACTTCTTTGAAAGACTTTTATATCGTATTTCAATGAGTAACTACAAATATAATTTCATTTTAAAGGGAGGACTTCTTTTATCAGCAATTTTTGGAGAGGCGCGTAGAACTACTCAAGATATGGATACTATGATTAAAGGGCTTCCAATGGATACAAAAGAACTTACAAAAATAATAAGTAAAATAGTAAATGTTGAGTGTGATGACGATATTCGTTTTAAAATACTTTCAAGTGAAGATATTAGATTAGATGATATTTATGGCGGATTAAGAATTAAATTAATGGGATACAAAGATCATTTACAAGTACCATTATCTATTGATATTACAGTTGGAGATCCTATTACTCCAAGAGAACTAGAATTTAAATATAAATGTATGTTTGATGATAGCTATATTAGTATCATGGCTTATAATCTAGAAACTATTATTGCCGAGAAGTTTGAAACATTTATAACAGATAATATTATGAATACTAGAATAAGGACTTCTATGATTTATATATGATATTAGAGAATTACTATGATAGATTAAACAAAGAACAATTACAGAAGGCTATTAAAAATACTTTTGAAAGAAGAAATGTGAAATTTAACATTGATAGAATTAAATCTAATTTTGAAGCTATAAAGATGAGTGATAGATTAAAACACAATTTTGAAAATTTTAAATTAAAAAAAGAATATGCTAAAACTATTTCATATGAAGACGTTATGGATAAAATAAATATTATTATGGAACTTCTTTCTAAGGAATTCGTAGAATCATAGTTTAAAGGTCGGAGGTGTAAGGACTTTCTGAATTGTAAAAAGAATCGTTTGCAAGGTTATCATGGATATTTTTTGAATTGTCAATGTCATGCTTTTAAAAAAGTTATCTTCCTGTGGATAACTTTTTTTCGATAAAAGAAACTATTTCATAGATGATAAAAGATAAAATGATTAAAACAATGATGCCGGTCATAACTAAGGTTAGATTGAAAACTTGTGTTCCATAAATAATTAAATATCCAATTCCTTTTTTGCTTACTAAAAATTCTCCCATGATTACTCCAATTAAGGTCATGGATATGTTGATTTTTAAAGAAGAAATGATCGTTCTTTTTGATTCTGGGATAATTAAATATCCTAGGATTTGTTTTTTAGTTGCTCCAAAAGATTTTAGAAGTTTGATTTTTAATGGATCAACTCCTTGGAATCCATTATAAATATTCATGATGCTAACGATTAGGTTAATCAGTAAAGCCATTACAATAATTGATTTGGTGTTGGCACCTGCCCAGATAATGATGATTGGCCCTAATGCTACTTTTGGTAAACTGTTGATCATTGTTAGAAATGGATCAATGATTTTGGCAAGAGTAGGACATTCATATAGGATGATCGCAAGAATAAATCCAAGAGAAATTCCAATAACAAAAGCTAGTATGGTTTCATAAAGGGTAGTAAAAACATGACTCCAAAGTTCTCCGGTGATGATTAGTTCCGAAATGGTTTTGAATATGCGACTTGGGCTAGAAAAGATGAATGGATTTAAAATTTTCTTTTCGGCTAGAATTTCCCAACCTGTAAAAAAGACTATGATGATAAGAATTTGAATACCTATAATAAAAAGTTTCTTTCTTTTTTTCTTTTTGATAATTTTTTTGGCTTCTTCAGACATTGATATCTAAGTCCTTCCATATTTTATTATAATAGTCCGAAAATTCTTTGGCTTTACGATTTTCAATAGGATTTTTCTTATTGGTTAGGGATATTTCATAGATTCTTTTGACATGACAAGGTCTTTTTGAGAGAACGACGATTCGATCGGACATCGATATGGCTTCTGCTATATCATGAGATACCATAATGGTCGTGATTTTTTCTTTTTTGATAATATTATATACGTCATCACTTACCGCAAGTCTTGATTGATAATCTAGGGCACTGAAGGGTTCATCTAATAAAAGAATATCTGGTTTGATCGCTAGGGTTCTTATTAGGGCGACGCGTTGTTTCATTCCTCCTGATAGTTCATGCGGATATTTATTCATGAATTCTTCTAACTTATAACTTTTAAATAATTTTTTAACATATTCTTCATTTTCTTTCGTATTTTTCTTTTGAATTTTTAAGCCTAAAAGAGCATTTTGGTAAATCGTTAGCCAAGGAAATAAAGCATCGTTTTGAAGCATGTAACCGATGATGGGATTTTCTTTATGAAAAAAGAAAAAACCGTCTGTTTCTTTATCAATTCCGGCTAAAATGCTTAGTAAAGACGATTTTCCGCATCCGCTTGAACCAACTAAAGTTACGATTTCTCCTTTATGTATTTGTAAAGTAATATCTTTGATAGCCTCGATTTCTTCTTTATCGGTGATGTAATTTTTTTTGATATGATTTATTTCTAATAAATTATTCATTGGTAAAATTTTGAATTAATTCATTATATGGAACATAATCTTCTAATAAATCATTTTCAATCATTAAGTCTTCTAAGTTTTTGAAATATTCTTCTTTTATAAAGGTTGTTTCTAACCAAGAATCACTTTCTTTATATCGTTCAACAATTTTTTCTAAATCGTCTAAGCTTGTATCAGGAAATTGTGGTAATATTTTTTCAGCTATTGTTCGAGCATCATTTTGTTTCACAAATTCTAATCCTTTATTAATTGCTTTATCAAATTTACTAAGTAATTCTTTGTTCTCGTTTAAATAACTTTTTTTGGTATAGAAAGCTGTATATGGCATTTCACCAGATAATTCGCCAATGGATGCGACAACTTGACCGTATCCTTCTTTTTCTAGAAGAGTAGCATTTGGTTCAAATAAATTTACGAAATCGCCCGTTCCACCAATGTAAGCTCCTGATAATGAAGCAAAGTCAATTGAATAATTTAAGTTGACTTTAGATGCATCAATCCCTGCATTTTTTAAAGCATTTAAGAAGTTTAAAGCTGGCATACCGCCTTTTCTTCCGACTAATACTTCTTTCCCTTCTAAATCGCTCCATTTAAAGTTTTCTTCTTTTCCTATTATAAATTGACCGTCTCGTTTGGTGAGACCTGCGAATGTTACTAAATAGTCTTCTTCACCGCCATCGTAGACATAAATAGCACTTTCTGTTCCTGCAAAACCTATTTCAACGTCTCCTGATAGAACAGCAGCCGCGACTTTGTCGGCACCTGGAGTTAATAATAACTCAATTTCAATTCCTTCACTTTTCATATATCCATCTTCAATTGCGACGTATAGTGGAGCATAAAAAGCACTGTGAGTTACTTCAGCTAATTTAATTTTTGTTAAATTTCCGTTTTCTTCTTTTGGTTTAAAGAATATATATGTTGTGATCATTCCGGCAATTAAAATCATTCCGATTAGGATTGCAATAATTTTTTTTTTCAAAACAAATTCCTCCTTTTTGTTTCCATGGTAGTTTATGTAATTTGTCTTCTTATGTTCATGACAAAAGAAATGTAAATATGATTTTTTGTTTACATTTGTAGACATTTTAATGGTTTTTAATTGTCTATTTTTTTGCGTTTTCCTTTTGTATACTGGATAAAATCTGTCAAGCCCTTTTTTGCAAAAAGTTGTTTACAAAAAAAGTTTCTTTTGCTATAATATTTTCAGAATAAAGGGAGTGTGACTCAGTCATGACAGTAAATACAGAAGTTCTATTAGATAAATTATATAATTTGCGTGGGTCTGATAGTGATATTTTAAAAGAAATGGATCGTCAAAAAAATAAAGCTGAACAAACTAGAGATAGAACTACAGAGGAGAAAGCAAAACTTCAAAAAGATATAGAAAGTTTAAAAAAACAAAGAGAAGAGTTGGAAGATCAAGGTGAAAAATTTAAAGAAGTATTACAAGGAATTCATCGTGAAGATTATGCAACAGTTCTAGATCGGTTACGTATTGATTTTGATCCAAAAAATCTTTTAGAAAAGTTAGAAAAAAATCTTCCTAGAACTATTGATAATGTTGAGAGAGACACCAAGAAAGCTGAAGACGAATTAGTAAAAGTTGAAGAAGAAATGAATACAGCAATTACAACTATTGAAGAACTTGGTATTCGTAAAGATGCAGCTCTAGCTAACCAAGAAAAATTGAATGAATATTTTGAATTAGCTTTAGAAGGTCATATTAATATTACAAGAGATTCAATAACTTCTTTGTTGGAAGAATTTGGATTTAATGAGGCAGAGCAAAGAGAGACTGCAAAAATTTTGATGTTCCCAGAGGATGCTTTATTTGCATATGATTCAAAAGTTAAAGCAAAAGATAAAGCGGGAAAATCTATTTCTGAAGTTATTCACGAAGCGAAATCTATGAGTCCTGAAGCAATAGCTCATTCAGAAGTTCAACATGAAGATTATGTAGAAGAGCCTGAAATAACCATGGAAGTATCTGAAGTAGATGAAGAAGACGAGAATAAAAACAGAGTTATTGAAACATTAAAAGATTGTGGAATTGATTATTTAGACTTTACAGCTGAAGAAATGGATGATTTGCTTCTTCATTTTGATGAACAAATCGTTCGCGATAATATTGAACTTATGAATTCTAAAAATATTGCATTAGATGTATTTATCCATCATATCTCTTTAATGTATGATAAAGAATTAAGAAGAAAAATCGAAGTTTTATTAAATATAGGTAAAGAAGCAATGGACATTTATTTGAATCCAAATGTTTTAGTGAAATATAATTGTGAACAATTAGAAAGAGTTATTTCGGTAATTGTCGCGAATGGAATGGATCCTAAAGAGATTCCATTAATGGCTTATTAAGGAGGAATGATTATGGAAAATGTAATTCGTTTAATTCGAAGTAATGATCAATGTACACCTACGCAAGTTTCTTTAGCTACAATAGATGCATCTTTATCTTCTAGTGCTTTTGATGTCTTAAATTTTTGTTCAGAAAATGAAATTGATACTTCTAATTTTTTAGCTACAGCTCGTTTATTTCAAGTAGCAGATTTTTTAGAAGATTTTTGGAAAAATGCTAAGGAAAATAATGAGAGTATGCAAGATTTAAGAGATCCTGATGTTTTATATAAAAGTGTAGTTCGTTTTGTAAAGAATCAGGGAGGTCGTTAAGATGAAGTTTTTAGAAAAATTTAATTTTACTAAAGATGAGATTCATGCTTTTGAAGATAATACAGCAGATGTTATGCTTCAAACTTTAGAAGATGCTCGTAAGCTTGTTTTAGCTAATGGAAATTATTTAATGGAATTAGGAGTTACGAATTTTAAAGAAATTTTTCAAAATTATTATGAATTATTTTTGCTTGATCATAGTAATTTTGTAAGTATTTTTAATAAATATGATCGTGATGATTTAGTTGAAAAATTAGCTAAAAATGTAGCAATTGTTGAGTATTTGTAATATTGAAATATTTTTAGGAATATGATAAGATGTTTTTGTAATATATAAAAAAATGTGTACACATAATAATTTATATTACAAAAATTTTTTTGTTTCTTTGGTCAAAGCAAGGAAATATTTTTTAGGATAGACTCGTTAGAGAGAAACTATCCTTTTTGTTTGTCATAAATTATGGTATAATCGGAGATAGAAAGGACTGATACATATGAAAATTTATAATACTTTATCTCATCAAGTAGAAGAGTTTATTCCTTATGAAAAAGGTAAAGTAAAAATGTATACATGCGGGCCTACTGTGTATAATTATGCGCATATAGGCAATCTTCGCACGTATATTTTTGAAGATATCTTGGAAAAGTCTTTAAGATATCTAGGTTATGAGGTCCTACGATGTATGAATATTACCGATGTTGGTCATTTGACAAGTGATTCTGACTCTGGGGACGATAAGATGGTCGCTGGAGCGAAAAAAGAAAATAAAACCGTGTTAGAAATTGCGAAGTTTTATACAGAAGCTTTTCAAAAAGATACCGAAAAGCTTAATATTAAATGGCCAGAGATTGTTTCACCGGCAACCGAAAATATTTCGATGTATTTTAAAATTATCCAAAAATTACTGGATAAAGATTTTGCTTATATAAGTGGTGGCAATGTTTATTTTGATACTTCAAAACTTGAAGATTATTATCAACTGACCAATCATAAAATTGATGAAATGGTTGTTGGGGTTCGTGAGGGAGTAGAAGAAGATCAAAATAAAAAAAATCAAGCTGATTTTGTTTTATGGTTTACAAAGTCTAAATTTGACAGCCAAGAACTTAAATGGGAAAGTCCTTGGGGTGTTGGGTATCCGGGCTGGCATATTGAGTGTTCTGGTATTGCTATTTCACATTTGGGAGAATATTTAGATATCCACTGTGGAGGTGTCGATAACATTTTCCCACATCACACGAATGAAATTGCTCAAAGTGAAGGGTATTTGGGTCATAAATGGTGTAAATATTGGATGCATGGAGAGCATTTAAATGATGTGCACGGAAAGATGAGTAAGAGTAAAGGAGATTTTTTAACTGTTTCTTTACTTGAAGAAAAGGGATATGATCCTTTAGCTTATCGTTATTTGTGTTTGACTAGTCATTATCGTAAACAATTAACTTTTAGTTTTGAAATTTTAGATAATGCTATGCAAAGTTATCAAAAATTAAAATCACGGGTTCAAAATTTGGAAAAAACCGGTGATATAGATAAAGAAAGTTTTCTAAAATATGATGAACAATTTAAAGAATATCTTGCTGATGATTTAAATCTTGCGAATGCTTTAACTTTAGTATATGACTTATTAAAAAGTGAGGTAAATGATGCAACTAAATACGCACTTATAAAAAAATTTGATCAAGTATTTTCTTTAGATTTAACGGTTTCTAAAAATATTGATTCTGAATTTGAAAAATATATTTTAGAAAAAATTCAAGAACGTGCTGAGGCTAAGAAAAATAAAAACTATCAATTAGCTGATGAAATACGAGAAGAATTATTAAGGAAAAACGTTCTTTTAAAAGATACTCGTGAAGGAACTACATATACACTTCAGTAAGTAAAGATAAGTAATACTTGTTGATAAGAGTATTTTTATTAAATAAAAGAAGAGTATTTGGCTTTGCAAGTAATACTCTTTCTATAAACGATTAGACACTTATGCATATTTTTAAGTGTCTAATTTTCCTGTGTAATAGAAAAAAATTAATTATCTTGAGGAGAGTTTTTGCATTTGTAAATTCTCTTTTTGTTTTAATATTTTTTTAAATATTGTAGATTTAAAATGAGGAAGTTGCATTGTGAACAAAAGTTCGCTATAATGGTTGCAGGAACATTTAATAAGTTGGGTGGAGCCGAACTTCTAAAGAAGGGAGGCGAGATTTATGAACAAGAAAGATTTTTTAATTTTATCTCTAGTAATAATTATCTTCCTTTTACTATTCTTACTATTTATAGTATTAATATAAAAGAAAACCACCTAACTCAGCAATAAACTGTACCCATAAAAATAGACAGATAGGAAAAGACACCTATCTTTTTTGATATGGTAAAATATAGATAAGGAGATTGAATATGGCAAAATTT
>CALVUM010000081.1 GCA_944363605.1 uncultured Bacilli bacterium | reverse complement strand
CCCCCCCCCAGAACAATTAGGCTGGTGAGGAGAATTCCTAAAATAATACTATTTTTTTTCATTATTTTCTTTTCTCCTTTAGTATCTAAAGTATACCAAAAAAAGGATCTTTTTTAAAGATGATTATAGCAAATTATTTTATCTACCTAGCCCCATCGTTTTGTGCAAATGAGAAGTTAACTTTATTCGAATTAATTTACATTCAAAACAATTCGATATGAAGCAGTAGTATAAACACTTCCTTTAGGTGAGCCTAACACAAAAATGCCTACCATATTCCCACCTACATAATCACCACCACGGTAAAACCACGGAGCAGAATTATGTGCAGATATAGAATAACCTTGATACCAGCTACCTATTTGTCTTGTAATGCTAAGATAAGTTATATTTGCAAACGGTCCCATTTCACCTGTTGCATCACCTAAAATTCGTATATAAAAACTTTGACTACTTGTATTATAAATATACCTATCATAATATTTATTTTCTGGAAAATCATAACCATCACTTTTATTTTCTCCACTATATAAAGATCCATTAAATCCCGAATTTTCACTTTCACTTCTTCCACTCATCGGTTGTCCATTTTGATCTACCATAACTCCCATCACATATTCCCAGGCACTACCTGACATATCAAATATGCCTGTGATATTTCCTGTAGTACTTGAAAGAACACTATTTGGATAAGATGTATTGCAAGACCCATCATCGCAATACCGATTACATTCTTCATTCGTTCCTGTAAGTCCACAAGTTGGCTCGTTGTTAGCTTGATATCCTGTTATATAAGTTGCATTATTATTCAGTCTTATGTTTGTTGTACTTCCATAGGCACTATGCTGTAAATAGGCGACTGCTCCCCATTCAGTATTTTTCATCATATGACTATCTAACTCTCGTTGATAATCATATGAACTATAAAAAGCATTAGAAACTTGTATCCCTCGCCACGAAATGACATTTGGCTTTATGATTACTTTACTTGAATCATTGACATTTTGCTGGGCCTCGGTTATGCTTGTTGCTCCAGCATATCCTGTTTCAAATTTGCCTACCCAAAATCCAGAACTTGGAATACTTATGAATGCTGGATGAGTCATGTAGTCTCCAACGTTGCAGTTCCCACTTGCTCCACTTAACATTGGTGTTGTACATTCTCCTTCTCGTTCATCTAAAGTTGTGTAATTTCCAAATATTACAGGTATTTCATGAACTTTACTTTCATCTATTTCTGTTAAACTATCATAGTTTCCTAAATCCCATAATTGATATCGATATTTGGGAATCCAGACAAAATAACTTTCGATTTTCTCTTCTGGGATGATTTCATTATCTTCATAACTTTTATTTGTAAAATCTACATAACGGAGTAATCCTTCACTATTTGCTACTTTGCCTTCACTTACTAACAATACTTCTTCCTCACTTATTGCTCGATTATAAATTTGAACTTCTGCTATATCAATATTAGAAAAATACGCCCCTACATTCCCTGGTGCAGGACTTGCACCTATCATAATTGACAATTCAGAAGGCAAAATAGTAAAATTTTGTTCTATTTGATCTTGCAATTCTCCATTTAAATATATTTTGACTGTATTACCATCATATGTTCCGGTAACTGTCATCCATGTATTAATTTCGGTAATGGGAATGCCAACTTTTACATCTTTTTTATTCTCGTCACGTAATAAAAAGGACAATGTATTTGTTGATGCCTTTATAACAAAACCCAATCCTCCACCCTCAAAATTTCCAAACAAATCCATGGCAATATTTTCTTTTATAGAATTAATTTTAAGCTTCATATTAAATGTCACTTGATTGCCAAAATCATAGCCAGCTAATCCTAAATTTATATAATCGTCTACTCCATCAAAGGAAACATAGCCATCATTCTTAGTTGCTCCTACTACTTTTCCCTCACTATTTAACGTATCATATTGATCATCTAAAATGACAGAATTTGCCCAGTTCTTATTCGCATAACTATACCATTCACTTTTTACATCCGCTTTTTTGACTGTTCCATTTTCTTCGATTGTTACTGGAACTAATTCATCTTTTAATATTGGATCTGTTCCATTTAAGATTCCTTCTGTATAAGTTTTAGTAAAATGGATTTCACATCTTGTTTTATATTCATTCATGTTATTTACTACTGGACTCCAACTTACACTATCCCAATTGATATAGGATCCATTTGTACAATTTGATTTTTCTCGATCATAATAGTAGCCACTTTCTTTACTGGGAATACTACTTGTTTGTTCATCTTCTAAATAAATGGCTAATTCAATATTTTCTGTTGAAAAAGAAAGCTTTTCCTCAACATCGTTTATTTTTGAAGTATTTACTAATAAAATAACAATATTTATTATGAAAATACACCACAAAATTCCTTTCTTTTTCATCATATCACTTCCTATTTTTATAATGGTTTTTTTAACTTTTCTTATGCTTTTTTCTATCATATTTATTATAAAACAAAAAATAAGGGTAACGCAAGTATCTTATTTGGAATAAAGATATTTTGTATGATGGATTATAAGGTGTAAATATGATTAAAATAAATATTGAAGAGCTTTTAAAACAAAATGGAAAAAGCAAATATTGGCTATGTCAAAAAATGAATATGACATCAAGAAATTTAAATCGCATCATAAGAGGTGAAACCACTTCTATTTCTTTTAAATACATTGAAGAATTTTGCTTTTATTTAAACTGTACTCCTAAAGAACTATTTACTTATATTAAAGACAAAAAAAAGATTCTCAATTAAGAGAATTCTTTTATTTTTCTTCAATCATCCATTTACTACAATAATATGTAATTACAAAGTAGCCTCCGTATATAAATATTAAAATTCCTGCCGTCATTATAATTGATCCTAATAATTGATCTGTTCCCATAGAATTTAAAACCAAATTACAAAACTTTATACCAAAAATAGAATGAACACATGCTAGTAGTAAAGGAGCTAGGAAAAAAAGAGCAATTTGAGTAAATAAAGATTTCCGAATTAACCTTTCATCTACACCAATTTTTCTTAACATTCG
Organism: uncultured Bacilli bacterium; assembly: GCA_944363605.1. Lineage (GTDB taxonomy): Bacteria > Bacillota_I > Bacilli_A > RF39 > UBA660 > Ventrenecus. The sequence goes on along the minus strand of CALVUM010000081.1, from coordinate 5,397 downwards.
ATAACGATTTTTATTATCTGAACTTTCTGATAATTCTTTTAAAGCTAACAATGCTGCACTAGAAATTAAGAAAATTATTCCTAAATAAATTCCAATAAAGGTTACCATCGCGCCAAGACCTGTACTAGCCTCTTTAATTGAAATCCTTGTTGATCCAGAAATACTTGTATTTTTCGCATACTCTTCTTTATCTAAATCTATAATTTTTTCTTCTATTTCCAGTTTTGCTTCTTCATTAGAAACATTATAGTTTGCGGTTAAAATTTCTTGTTCTTGGGATAAGTTTTGAACTACTGAATCTGGCACAACAATAATCCCCGCATTTATATGATTTGACGAAATATAAACAAAACCATCTATACATTCTTCATATTTGGGAACATAATATGACCCATTTATCATTATTTTCGTTTTTAATTTCAAACTTTCATTACGAATATTTACCCAAGAATCAAAATCTGCTACAATCGCATATTCATTTTCATTTAAAGATATTGCTTGCTTATCAAATAATCTAGCTATTTTATTATAATCTGTAAGTGAAATGATAGACTCAGCTGTAGTGTAATCGATTGTTGGATAAATTGTTTTTGCTTGTTCATAATAAGAACCTAATGTATTTTTCACGGTTACCTCATTTGACGTATAGATAGTTATATTTACGATATCTTTAAAATATCGATAACTATCAAAATTTAATCTTTGTAAAGTTTCGTCAAGAGAAATTTTTGAATCTTCTATTTGGTCCATAGAATACCCATCTTCTACTGCTTCCTCATTCAGATCAAGCGGTTTCATAAGCTGAATATCAACAGGTGCAAGCTCATTGATATTTGCATTTAAACTATTTTTTAATGATAAAGCACTCGAAAGAATACAAATAGTGAAAAAAAGCATAATACAAATAATACTCATGGACATCACAGTTGTATTAATCTTACTGCTAACTTGCCTGAAAGTAAAACTATTTACTCCTCTATAATAGAATCTTTTTAAAGACATGACAATTCTTAATAATAAACCAGAAAGAGACCAAAAGATAAAAAATGTTGTCACACATCCCAAGATAATTGGAATAATTAGGGTTTCTAAAGTTCCATAAGTAGCAGTTACCATATAATAGGCATAACCTAAAAAACAAGAAGAAATTAGAAAAATACACGCACAAAGAAGAGGATTTTTTAAACGTACTTTTTCTGTTTTTTTACTAGAATAAATCAAATCAATTAATTTGCATTTCGAAACGCTTATTGTATTAAAAATCATGACAATTATATACATAATTCCAAAATAGCCAATTGTTTTTAAAATAGCCGGAATAGAAACAATAAAAGTAAATTTTGTTAAATTTGCTTCAAACATATTCGCGACAAAAACACTCATTACTTGTGATAGCATTATCCCTAATCCTAATCCAATAAGTAAGGAAATACAGCCAATTAAAAATGTTTCAAAAAGTAAAATTTTGGAGATACTTCCTTTTCCCATTCCTAAAGTCATATAAATTCCAAATTCATGGTGTCGCCTTTTCATTAAAAAACGACTTGCATAAATGATTAAAAATCCCAAAACAAACGAAACAAAAACACTAACCCCTGAGAGCATACTGGTCATTAATTTTATGATCTCTTTGGTTGATGAAGTTACTTCTAACATAATTGTTTGACTATCAATTGCATTAAAAATATAAAAAACTGCAACACCTAAAATTAATGTAAAAAAATAAATAGCATAGTCTTTAAAACTTTTTTTTATATTTCCTAAAGACAATTTACAAAGCATCATTTAGGTTTCCTCCTAAAACAGTTACCACATCGATGATTTTATCAAAGAATTCTTTTCTTGTATCTTTCCCTCTAATAAGTTCATGAAATATTTTTCCATCTTTAATGAAAATTACTCGATTTGCATACGAAGAAGTGAATGCGTCATGGGTAACCATTAAGATTGTTGCTTGAAGTTCTTTATTTAAATTTTCAAAACTTTCTAAAAGCATTTTTGCGGATTTTGAATCCAATGCCCCTGTTGGTTCATCAGCTAAAATAAGCTTTGGATTAGTAATTATTGCTCTAGCTGATGCAACTCTCTGTTTTTGCCCGCCACTCATCTGATAAGGATATTTTTTTAAAACATCAGAAATATTTAACTTTTTAGCAATTTCTTTAATTCGTTTATCAATTTCTCCTGATTTAACATTTTGAATAGATAAAGCAAGAGCAATATTTTCGTAAGCTGTTAAAGTATCTAATAAATTAAAATCCTGAAAAATAAAACCTAATTCTTCTCTTCGAAATTTATTTAACTCATTTCCTTTTAATTTCGTAATATCTTGATTTTCTAAAAATATATGACCGCTTGTTACACGATCAATGGTTGAAATACAATTTAAAAGGGTTGTTTTGCCACTTCCACTAGCTCCCATAATGGAAATAAATTCGCCTTTTTTTACTTCAAAAGAAATATGATCAATTGCTTTTGTTAAACTTGCTTTATTTCCATAATACTTTTCAATATCTTCAATTTTTAAAATTGTTTCCATAAAAATTTCTTCCTTTCCAAACTCATTATAAATGAAAAGAATTTTATTTATCTTTTTTAATTATAACTTAATATTACAATTTTGTTGTATAAAAAAAGAAGAAATAGAATAACTTTAAACTTCTTCTTTATTATCAAAAACTAATTTCACTACTACTGTAATATTTTCATCAGAAAGTAAACTTTCAAATCGAACTTTTTCAATCATTGCTGAATAAGAAATGCTTTTTTCTAATGATTCAGATAAGTTTTTACTATAATATCTAGGAACATAACCCAAATGATAAAATTGACCATTGATTTTAACTAAAATTTTAATAGCATATTTATCTTGTTTATTCTCTTTTTCAGGCTCTAAAATTAATGGAACATTTTCTTTTAATATTTCTTTACAATGTCCAATATCCTTTGAATGACTAATACCAGCAATTTCAAATTCAATTTTATTCAAATTAAAAACTGGCACAAATTCATAATTATCTGTTATTAATCTACCTTTTGTAGCAATCAAAATATCCAAATCACTAGCAGATGTATCTAAATTATAAGAATTTAATATTTCTAAATAATCAGGTCTTTTAGGAGGAAATAATTCTTTAGATACATATTTTTGGTTTAAATTTTCAAACCCAGGATAAAAACTAAACCCTCCTTGACAGGCATCTTCTAATTCTGGATTTATATATTCAAACTGATATTCGTTGCCATTGTAATTTAAAAGACCAATTGTAAATCGTTGACGATTTTTTGGTTCTTTCCAAATCAACCATAATTTTCTATTCATTCTAATCCTTCCCCAATTTCCATGACTAATATATCTCTTCGTTTTTTCAAATATTGTATTATATATTCTTTGTGTTTAGCTGTCAATAAATCATCAGGAATTCTATAAACAACTTCTTCTATTTTTTCATCTGTTAATTTTTTTAGATGAATAAGCTCTGGATTTACATATTTTGGATATAATTTTTTTAAATCTTGTATTAATTCAAAATGCTTATATTTCTTTTTATCATTATAAATATATGTTTGACTCTTTCTAATATATGCTTCAAAGCTTTCCTCATTATTATAATATTTATTAGCATAGTTTTCGTTTTTAAACTTATTTAATAGACTGCACCCATTATCATAAAGTGGTGAGATCAAATAGTGTTCTTTTTCTTTAGTTATTCCCCAATTTTCTTCATGACGATCTGTCTCACCAACTAAAGAATCAAATATCATGATTTTGATAAAATCAGGAAATAAACATTTGTCTATATTATCTAATTTCTCCTTATACAAGAGCTATTTCATAGCACATTTTTCTGAACAAGCTTCACTACAAATATAGTTAGGTTGCTCATATTTGAATGTGGCAATTTCCTTTGATTTAATATCTATAGCAGTTTTCTTTCTTCGAGTTCCTTTAGCATTCTCATTTGTTTCTAAAAACAAAAAATCTTCTCTTTCATATTTAATAGGATATTTCATACATAGTACCTCCTACCAATATATACAATTTTATCTGATGTTTTCCTTTTTTATATGCTCAATTGATACGGATCCAGACTTGTTCCTGTTCCCCCACTGATTTTTACATTAGCTTTTAGGTATAAGGTGGGGGAAGAAGTATAAGTTTTCGTGTACGCGGGAGCTGTAGATACAAGCCCATACCGGTTCATAATAAACACGTGGTTGTGAGAAGCAGAATACGGAGTTAATGTCCATTGATTGTTTGGATAAACATATAGCCAATCATTACCAGAACAATCACTTAAATTATTCCAAACGTATAATTCTGTATTTAAACAAGTTTCTCTATCCGTTGTAGTTCCTCCGCTTGTTGCATATCCATAGTCCGAAGGATACATAAGAGCTACTTTACCTATCCATTCTGTTGGTCTTCCACTATATACAGTTGTTCCTTTTTCTCTTTCATAAAACATACTGGCTGTTACATCATCATCTGTACTACTTCCACCTAGGTTCCACAAAGTAGTACCTATCATATTCTTTGCATCGTCTGTTAAACCAGTACTACTAAAATCACAAGCTGTAGTTGCTCCATTTTGCCCATATGGACATTCTCCCGCTGCTCGCTTCCAGAATGCTCCTTCGTTTAATACAACTTGTAAAGCACTATCGCTCCAATCATTACTTCCATAATTACTTGTTGAAGAACCTGAGCCATTAGCTTTATTATCCCAACTATAACTTCCGATCGGTTCATCTCTTATAATCTTTACTCTAGTTTCTTTTGTTCCTGTTCCATCATCGATATTATTAAATACTCCTATAATTCGCCATAATTCATTATTGAATGATACATAATTATTTGGATCGGCTCCGATATATCTTAGATTGTTGTCTGTTGTTCCATCGTAAGCAAGTTCACTCGTTTCTCCTTTAGCTAGAATCGTATCAGCTGCCGTTTCTATTTTGGTAGCTGAACTTATTACATTGATACTTCCTTCGAATTTGGTGTTCATTGCTTCATTGCCGGTTGTTTCATCCATCCATAAGTAAAAATTGTAGGTAACACTTTTATTTTGTTTTAACTCGCCACTCGCAATGATAATGGATTCATCTAAGTTTGTGATTTGTAATTCTTCCGTTGCGGTATTATAATTGCTGTTTGTTCCAATATTTATGCCAGTTGTTGGTTTTGTTTCTGTACTTTTATAAATCGCATATTTTAGCCAACTTTTATTCATTGTATTCGTAGTTAAAGTATTTAAGGTTACATCGTATGAGGCATCAATTGTACAGGTGTTTTTGATCGTAAACGTATATGGATTTGTCGTAAGTCCTTTTGTATCACTTATTGGATAAGTGTTATTTAAGGCGATTGAACTTGTTTGTTCGGTAAATTCA
>CALVUM010000080.1 GCA_944363605.1 uncultured Bacilli bacterium | reverse complement strand
TAGTATCCACTTTCTTTACTTGGAATACTACTTGTTTGTTCTTCTTCTAAATAGATAGCTAATTCGATATTTTCATCTGTTTTTCTTTGTTCTGGTACTAGTGTTTTATTCAAATAACCCCCCCCCCCAGAACAATTAAGCTGGTGAGGAGAATTCCTAAAATAATACGATTTTTTTTCATTATTTTCTTTTCTCCTTTAGTATCTAAAGTATACCAAAAAACGAATCTTTTTTAAAGACTCATTTTATTCTTATTAATTAAAAAATCGATATTCGAATTGGTATAAAATTTAAATTCGGATATTCGAAATGGTTACAATAGTAGACTCATATATTCCAAACCTATAAAATTATATTTGTAGAATAGACAAGGAGGCAATATATGAGTCATAATTATTTTAACAAAAATTTAACGGATTTTGAGATAGAAAATACTGAATTTTATCTAAATTAAAAGCATTCCCCTCTTTTGAGGGGAATTTCAGGGGGTTTGTTAGGTACACACTCAGAAGTGATCGTGAATATGTACCGGCATAGCGTTTATAGCTATGCTATATAAAGCATATTATGTTTTTGAAATTTTGTCAATTAGTAAAGTCCAATTTGTCGACAATTTCTTGATACTTTTTATTATTTTTATATTCTTCACTTTTTATGTAAGTTATGACATCTTCTTTAGCTTTCATTAATATATTATAGTCTCTTTTTAAATTGGCAATTTTAAAGGTCATATCTCCACTTTGCTTTATACCAAACAAATCTCCTTCGCCACGAAATTCAAAGTCTTTTTCGCTAATATAAAATCCATCGTTGCTTTCTTCTAGTACTTTTAATCTTTCTTTTTCTTCATTACAAATTAGATAACAATAGCTTTGTTTATCGTTTCTGCCGACTCTTCCTCTTAATTGATGAAGTGTCGCCAAGCCAAATCTTTCTGCATTAAAAATTATCATAATAGTTGCATTTTTTACATCTACTCCAACCTCTACAACTGTTGTAGAAATAAGTATTTTTGTTCTTCCAATTTTAAAATCGTTCATTACTTCTTCTTTTTCTGCTTTTTTTAATTTGCCGTGTAAGAGCCCAATTGGAATTTTGTGATGAAAAGCTAAATCAAATTTTTCCTTTAATAAATTAACATCCTTTAAATTCGTTTCTGCATTTTCTTCAATCATAGGAGCTACAACATATACCTGTTCATTTTTTTTAATCGTTTCTAATACTTTAAAAAGTACCTCTTTTAAATCTTTTTCTTTAACAATTTTGGTAATAATTTCTTTACGACCATTCGGTTTTTCTTTTATTAAGGAAGTATTCATATCTCCATAAATTGTAAGTGCATATGTTCTAGGAATTGGTGTTGCGCTCATAAAAAGCATATCTGGAAGATACCCTTTTTCTTTTAAAATGCTTCTTTGATTTACTCCAAACCGATGTTGTTCATCCGTAACAATAAATGCTAAATTTTTAAAATATAACTTTTCATTTAATATTGCATGAGTTCCTATTAAAATATCTACTTCTCCTTTTTTTACCGACTCAGCTATTTTTTCTTTTTCTTTCTTAGACATACTGCCAACTAAATACTCTATATGAATATTTGTTTTTTTTAAAAGTTCTCGAATAGATTCATAGTGTTGCAAAGCTAAAATTTCGGTAGGAGCCATGAATGCGCCTTGGTAGCCTGATAAAGTATTTGCGTATAGAAGTGTCGTGGCTACAATGGTTTTTCCAGAACCGACATCTCCTAAAAGTAGCCGATTCATCCTTTTTGAAGAATTTAGATCTGTTAATCCTTCTTTTATTGCTTTTTGTTGATCTTTTGTTAATGAAAATGGTAATGTTTCTAAAAAATTTTTTATTTTTTCCATAGGAATCTCTTTTTTTATTCCAACTTCTTGTTCTTTTAAAGATTTTAAATATTGAATTTTAAACATAAAAACAAATAATTCTTCATAAATTAGTTTTTGTTCAGCTTTTTTGACAATAGATACATCTTTAGGAGCATGAATTTCTTCCAAGGATGCATCTTTTGTTAATAACCGATATTTTTGATTGAATTCCTTTGGCACATAGTCATAAATAGTATCTTTTTCTTTTAACGCTTCTTTTATAATCTTTTCCAAAGTATTATTTTTTAAACCTTTAATATTATGATATATTGGAATGATTTTTGTTTCTGTAATTGCATTTAGTTTAATATCATTAGCTGTAAATGTGTTTTTTTGAGCATCATATTTACCAATTAAAGTAATTAATCGGCCAATCGTCATATGTGGCTTTATAAAAGCACGATTAAATATAGCTACTGTAAGTATTTTTCCATGCGTTTCTACTTTAAATCGATATGTATTAAAATTTTTACGAATAAATGAAACTTTTCCTACATCTGTCACTGTTGCATTGATTGTTAAAATTGTGTTTGGCTCTGTGCTTTCTAAAATTGTCGGCTCTAAAATTTGGTACTTATATGGATAGTAAGTTAATAAATCTTCAATTGTATAGATATTTGAGGCATAAAGATGTTCAATAGTTTTTTCCCCTATTCCTCGTAAATTTTGTAGATTCATATGCCCTCCTTTTACTCATTATACACAAAAAAAGAATAGGTTTCAAATAAGAAAAAATCCATCATTTCTGATGGATTAAAGTACTCATTTGGAAGAGTCCCCTGAAGGCTCTTCCTTAAAAGAATAAAAAGGGGTTGACTAGTGTGATACTAGCACCAATTCGCCTTCTCAAGTGAATTGGTAGTTAATATACTAATCGATAAGTGGTAGTTTGTCAACTAAAAATTGAAGTTTTTTTTAAAATTTTTTTTGAAAAAATTCTTTGTTAAATTTCTTCTTTAGAAACGTTAATCCATTGATGATTTGGAACCACTTTTTCTAATTCAATTATTGAAATTTTTACGGCACTATTTGGGGTACCACATGCAGGATAAACTGTTTGATGTTCTTTTAAAGATACATCAAAATATATTTCAACGCTATCGTTTATTCCAAATGGGCATACGCCTCCTGGTGGGTGCCCTATTACTTCTTCTACTTTTTCATAGGGAATCATTTTAGCTTTTTCATGAAAAAGTTGTTTAAATAAATTATTTTTACATTTTGCATTTCCTGCCATCAAAATAATGATGGGACTCTCTTTTACTTGAAATGCCAAAGTTTTTACAATTTCACTTTCTTGACAATTTATTCTTTTAGCAGCTTCTTCTACTGTAGCACTGGTTTCTTCAAAAAGAAGAATACGATTTTCTAAATGAAAAGTTTTTAAATGTTCTTTTGCATTATTTAAGGACATATTTATCCTCTTATTTAACAATAATACTTACTATTCTATTTGGAATGTAAATAAATTTTTGAATTTCTTTTTCTTGTAAGTATTTTTGAATAGTTTCTAAATTTTTAACTTTTTCTTCTACTTCTTTTTCTGTATCTTCTTTTCTTACTTCTACTTCGCCACGTAGTTTGCCATTTATTTGAATACCAATTGTTTTTGTTTCTTCTTGAATACATTTTTCATCAAAATTTGGCCATTTTTCATACGAAATAGAATCTTTATGTCCTAATTTTTGCCAAATTTCTTCAGCCATAAATGGCGTAATAGGACTAATTAATTTAATAAATCCCTCAGCATATTCCCTAGAAATTTCTTTATCCTTATATACAGCATTGATAAATACCATAAGTTGACTAATAGCTGTATTAAATTTTAATTTTTCATAATCATTCGTCACCTTTTTTACAGTTTGATGATACAAAGATTCTAAATTTGGATTTTTTTCTTCAGTAATATTAAACGTTTCATACAAATTCCAAATACGATTAATAAATTTATGTGCTCCTTCTACGCCTGCATCACTCCAGGGTTTATCAGCTTCAATTGGTCCCATAAACATTTCATAAAGCCTTAATGTATCAGCGCCATAGTCTCTAATTATGTCATTTGGATTTATAGAAAACTCAGGATATCTTTTTCCCATTTTAATGCCATTAGCCCCTAAAATCATTCCTTGATGAACTAATTTTTTAAATGGCTCACTTGTAGGAGCAAGGCCTTTTTCATATAAATATTTGTTCCACATCCGTGAATATAAAAGATGTCCAACCGCATGTTCTGGACCACCTATATATAAGTCAACAGGCATCCAATGTTTTAATAATTCTTTATTAGCAAGTTCATTTTCATTATGTGGGTCAATATATCTAAGAAAATACCAACTAGATCCGGCTGAACCAGGCATAGTTGAAGTTTCACGCGTTACCTTTTCTTCTTGATAAACTGTATTTGCCCACTCTTTTTTCTTTTTTAAAGGTGATTCCCCAGTTTTACTTGGTGTATAATCAGCTAACTCTGGTAAAATAAGTGGTAAATCTTTATCATCTAATGCTCTAGGTGCTCCTTCACTATCGTATACAATTGGTATAGGTTCTCCCCAATAACGCTGACGAGCAAAAATCCAGTCTCTGATTCGATAGTTTACACTTTTTTTGCCTAGTTTTATTTTTTCTAAATAGGAAACAATTTTATCTATAGCTTGCTCTTTTGAATTTATTCCATTTAATAAATCTGAATTAATATATTCTCCTTCTCCAATGTATGCTTCTTTATCAATATTTCCACCCTTTATTACCGGAATAATATCAATCTGAAATTTACGGGCAAATTCATAATCTCTTTGATCATGCGCAGGTACCCCCATGACAGCGCCAGTTCCATAATTACTTAAAACATAATCACTTATCCAAATCTCTACTCTTTTTTTAGTTACAGGATTAATAGCATATGCACCTGTAAAAATACCAGTTTTATCTTTGTTTAATTCCGTTCTTTCTAAATCAGACTTCGCTTCGCATTCTTTTTGATATTTTTTTATTGCTTCTATTTGGTCTTTGGTACTAATTTTATTTACTAATTCATGTTCTGGAGATAAAACACAATAAGTTACCCCATATATTGTGTCTGGCCTTGTTGTAAAAACAGAAAATTTTTCATCAACACCTTCAACCTGAAAATCGATAAGTGCTCCTATAGATTTTCCAATCCAATTACGTTGAATTTCTTTTGTCGATAGAGGCCAATCAATTTCATTTAGGCCTTCTAACAATTTATCAGCATATTTTGGTATATCGATAACCCACTGCTTCATATTTTTCCGAATAACAGGAAATCCTCCTCGCTCACTTTTCCCATTAATAACTTCATCGTTTGCTAAAACAGTGCCTAATTCTTCACACCAATTAACTGGCATATCTTTTAAAATAGCTAAATTATCTAAAAATAATTGTTTGAAAATCCACTGTGTCCAATGATAAAATTTGGGGTCGCAGGTAGAAATTTCTTTATCCCAATCGTAAGATAGTCCCATTAAGAATAATTGATTTTTAAAAGTCTCAATATTTTTTTGAGTAAACACACTAGGATGATTACCCGTTTTTATGGCGTATTGTTCAGCTGGTAATCCAAATGCATCCCATCCCATTGGATGTAATACATTGTAACCTTGCATCCTCTTCATTCTAGCCATGATATCCGTTGCAGTATATCCTTCAACATGCCCACAGTGAAGAGCTACTCCAGAAGGATATGGAAACATATCTAAAACATAATATTTTGGTTTAGAAAAATCCCATACATCCGTTTGAAATGTTTTATTGTCTTGCCAATATTTCGCCCATTTTTGTTCTATTTTTTTAAAATCATACATAATTTATTCCCTCTCTCTATATACAAAATTATCCGATATATATGTCTCACTTTTATAATTCACTTTATTGTTTTCGTATTTTATAATCTCTTTAAAAATATTATTACATATTTTATCACATTCATTTTTATTAAGAAAAACGGACATCGGATATAATTTTAAAGCTCCTAGCATAATTTCTGTATTAGGATACTTATAACTTCTTGATGAAGTAAATACAAAATTAATTTGATTCGATTTTGCATCTTTTAAGATTAATTTGCTAAAATTAACATTATATTCTTTTATTTTTAAAATTTCATCTTCAGATAATTTTAAAATTTCTGAAATATCTAAATCATTATATTCTAATGGTTTAATAATTAAAAAAGTTGCTAATCCAGATGAATTACGATTTAAAATACTTATTTTGGGATTTTTAGATAATTTTTCCCTTAGATATTCTACTATTTCTAGTAATTCTATAAATATTTTTTGATATCCCTCAATTCCTAATGATTTTAAAGATACTAATGCAGATAAAGGACCATTACTTGAGCGTGTCAACTCTAACGTATAATTATATGGATTGTAGTCACCAAAACTCATATCTTCTATTTTTCTAAAATTTGATCCTTCCAACAATTGAATATCCATTTCATTTTTTACCATAAATAAACTCGATGTATATGGAGCAAAGCCCATTTTATGAAAGTCAATTCCAACAGAATCTGCGTACTTTATTTCCAAAGCTTGGTTTTTTATCTTTTCAATCTTTTTTAATGTTGAATTACTATTTTTGATGAAATGATAATTTTTAAAGAATAAAAATACCCACCCTAAAACAAAATCTACATGTATATGTGGTTTGTAGTCCAAATGATATTTTTTACAAATTCTTTCATTCATATCATATATGCTTTTTATAGGATCTATAACTAAATCATTTGTGCTTCCCCCATTTAAATTATATCCTAAAAATTTTTTCCCAGCTTCTATATTTTTACATATAATATTTTCCGCTTCTATAATATTTATTTGACCATTTTCTTCGCAGGATATCTCAATACAATTATCACTACCTATACCTAGCCAATCACACACCTGATAGTGACAAGGATGAGCATTTTTACTTGTAATCATGAAATATTTATTTACCTCACACCCTTGTTTGCTTGATTCATAATCAGATTTTTTCAAAGCTATTTTAGTAGCATAAAGATTAGTTCCTTTACCTCCGAATGTAAAAATTCCTCTACTCTTTTTATAATCCCAATTCATCAAATCCGACATATACTTAACTACTTCAAACTCGCTAGCGATTAAATACCCAGCGTATGTGTCCTGTGCAAAATTTGGATTAAGTAAATTTGTGTATGCACTAGTTGCAACTGTCAATAAATTGGTTGGGGGAATGATATTAATCATAGTGCCAGGATTATTCCAATTAGGAATACATTTATATAAGTCTGATAGTTCTTCGAAAATCTGTTCAGGAGATAGCGATTTATAATTTAATTTTTTAGTTTCTATATATTCCATATATTTTAGATTATATTCTCCCTTGGTAAAAGAATATTCAAAATTATAATTTTTTTTATTATATTTCTCGAGCATTTGTATATATTTATTTAATTGTTCCGTGTTACTTTTTTTGTAACTTCCAAAATAATTCTCTTTTTCCATATTTTCCTTTATCGCTCCCTTTCCAATTTATATAATTGAAGATATTTATTGACTAGTTTTAAAAATTCTTTAGATATATAAAATATATCACCTTCTAAGAATTCTAAAGTTTTTATTTCTTTATCACTTAATTGTAAACTTTGTAATTGATAATTAATATGTTTAGATAAATTTACTGGATATTTTCTTTTATATATAAAAAGCCATTTTAAGAATAAATTGCGCGTTTTGTAGAGGTGATCGATTAAATTTGCATCACGATTGTTCGTGTAAATTTCTAATCTTTTTATGTATAAAACCAATCTATTCATGATTATATCTAACCGTTTACGCCTTAATTCATCATTATAAAAAGGAAAATAATTTTTAGCTATATAATTATCAGCTGGTTGCCTTCCAAATAACACTATACCTTTTTCATATATTGCCCCTATTAGCATTTCTAATGAATCGTAAGAAGCATCTATTTCTCTTTTCTCAAAATTTGGTATTTCATATGGTAAAAGAGTAATATCTACAGAAATTCTTTTAAATTGAATATAAAATTCTATTCTATAACCGATATGATCAATATATAAAACAGGCTCTTTGTCTTTAAATTCTAAATTCTTCTCTTTAATCATTTTTATAACTTCTTCGGGCAAAAAAGTTTTCAATTCTTTGGAATAAGCAAGAACATCGATATCTGATACTCCTTCTATAAACATTCCTGAATAAGTTGAAGAACCATAAATTACAGCCGAACATATATTCAATTCTAATAAATCATTTTTCAAAAAGTCACATGTTTTTGTTATTTCATGATAATACTTTTTTAAAATTTTATTAGTCTTTAATTTTAAATCCATGCTATCATTTCCCAAATTTTTTGCCATTTTTTTCTTTTCTTAATGATTTCATTTTTTATCTTCCTTTCTTTTTTGATATTTTTTTACGATATGTCTTCCATATATTTCAAATAATGCATAAATAAGTGCGAATAAAAGAACAAATCCTGATAAAAATTTCCACACATAATCTATTGGTAACATGAAAATAAAGGTTCCCACAAAAGAAATAATAAATGCATCAATTATAGAAATCCATAAAATCATTTGACGTTTTTTCAGTCGTTTTTCTTCTAAATTGAATTTGTTTATTAAATATCTTAATTCACCAATTGTTTTTTTCTTTTTAAGTTTCCACACATTCATAAAATAAGTAATTATGAATATGATGAAGAAAAATATCAAAAACATAAATATATTGAATAAAATCTCACTTGTTTCCATAATACCTCTTTCTAAATAAAAAAGATGATACCTAAAGGACGAACTTGTCGTGGTACCACCTTATTTTTTTCTTTGTTTTGATAAAGGAGAAATCTCCTACTAGCATCCTAAAGCAAGTTCATAAGTTCATCTTAATAAGTTCCACCAACCCTTATCTCTCTATAAAGAATAATCCTTACTACTACTCTTTTCTCGTCGCTTTCCATTGTATTATATCTTTTTTTTTTTTAGAGTGCAAGATTTTTTAACTATGTGTTTTAGATTAATTTAGGAAAATACTAGGAATTTTTTAGGAAATTAGGAAATAGTTTATATTTAAATAAATATGATGATTTAAAATATAAATTGCTGTAATAACTATCTGTCATCAATTTATATTTCTAAATCATCTTTTTTGATACAAGCAAATAATATGTTTTTATCATTTTCTTTATTCCGAGCGTAATTCTCTTTTATATCTGCAATAGTGTCATCACTAAATATTCCATGATTGTATAATTCCTTTGATAGAAAAATTTTATTCATATATTTATTTCCTTTCTTAAAATATTAAATTAATAATTTATTTTTTGAATTTGTTTGTTTCTTCTGAATAAAATTTAAACACTTTACTACCGTACATATTTTCAAACATTCTATCTATAAGATCAGCATTTTCACCATATCTATTAACTAATTTATTTTTCCAATATAATTTATATCTTTCAGGATTGTAATTTTCAATATTAAAATAATCTTTTTAGTAATATAAATTAAAAAATAAGTCTGTCAAATCTAAATCTACTAAGGTATCTATACCATTTTCATAACAACATTCCGCAACTCTTTTCACACAATCTCCAAAATGAAATCCACCAATAACTATTTCATCAACTTGTCCTAATTGATTAATTAAAAATTGTTCATTTGGATATTTAATTTCATCATTAGATTTTTCTGTTCCATCTTCATTATAACCACTTGCTTGTTTAAAACTAATGTCAGTGTAGACAATTTTATCATTAGGTTTAGGAATAATCCCATATATATTTTTATCAGGATATAGTGCATATACAATATCATATCCTTGACTTCTATATCTTTTTTCAATACATTCATTCAGTATTGGAAATGGTTTTTCACGATTTTCTTCTTCATAATAACTATCATCAAATAAAAAGATTCTATTAAATTCTTCGATAGGATAAAGGTATAAAAATACTTTTTTCATAAGTACCTCCTGTAAGTATATTTTACCATATTTTAGGCACTTATTTGTAATAAAGTGTATTTATCCTTATCAAATTTATTTTGCTTTTTATTAGGAATAATCTGTAGAAATGAATTTTTTTCAAAACTATCTATATCTAGTTTATCTTTCTCAATAGTAACAGGTGCTATCTTATAAAATTTATTTAAAGATGAAATATATTTTTCTATATCTTCACTTGTTTTTTCATTAGATAGAATAATATCTTTATCATTTATATTAACTACCATATCAAAACAATCATTTCTAAACATATAACCAATATTAGTAATTTCTTTTTTATTGATATTAATTTTCTTAATAATAATTTTGTCTTGTACTTTTTCAACTTCAATTGATTCAATATATTTATTTATAAGTTCTGCTTTCTGTTCTTTAGTAAGTTTATCCCATAATCCATTCTTTCTTGTATAGTAAGATTTATATTTTTGGTTCTCTAATTCAAATAGATTATGAATTAATCTTATATCTTCTTTATGATTTAAGTTCTCATTGGATTTATTTAATTCTTGTATTTTTAATTCTGTATCTTGTATTTGCCTTTTAATAATATCTTCTTCATCTTTGAAGTCATCTAATTCTATTTTACTATTTAAATATGCTTTTTTAATGCGTTTTTCTTTTATTTTAAGTTCTTTAAAGATTTTATTATATCTATCTAGTTCATAAGTTATATCTTCGTTATAATAGGTTTTAAAGCTATTATCAACAAGCAAGAAAAAATCTAACATATCATTTAAAAATAACATTAAAGGTTGTTCAATTTTCTTTTCATTGATTCTTGTACCACACCAATTACATTTGTAATATATTTGGGTTGGTTTGTTTTTAGAAGTAGTAGAAGAACCACCCATAATTTTATTACATTTAGAACATATAATTGTTTGCATATAAACATAGGTGTGTTTTCTGATATAATTCTTTAGATTCTTTTCCTTTTGTTTTTGCACTATTTCAAATGTAGGTCTATCAATAATGGCGGGACAGACATTTTCAAATAGAATGGTCTCTTCATCTTTAATTCTTTTTCTATGCTGGTAATCTCCAACATAGACGTAATTTGATAGCATTCTATCAATAGTGGTAGTTCTCCAATTGCGATTTAAGACATTTCTTTCATTTAATTGTTTAGCAATAAAACAAACAGAATTACCTTTAACATATGAATCAAATATTTCTTTTATAATTTCACTTTCTACCTCATCAATAACTAACTCTTTATTAACTCTCTTATAACCAAAAGGAGCTGGTCCTGAAAAATGTCCTTTTTTAGCTACCCCAGTTAGACCAAATTTTGTTCTTTATGAAGTTCTTTCAATTTCAAGTTGATTAAGAATAGTATGCATTCTTATAAAGAATTTTCCTGTTGCAGTATCAGTATTGATTTCTTCTGATATACTTTCTAAACTACAATTGTATTCTTCAACCATATTACAAATAGTTTCCAAGTCTTGAATAGAACGGGTAAGTCTGTCTAACTTATAAACAATAATTTTGTTTATCTTCCCATCTTTCATATCCCTAATCATTTCTTGGAATTTAGGTCGATTCATGCTTTTAGCTGAAACACCTTCTTCACGATACACCTTATAAATTTGATAATTCTTAAAATCACATAGTTTCTTTAAACATTCTTCTTGTTCATCTAAACTATGCCCATACCTAGACTGATCCTCAGTTGATACACGAGGATATAGTCCTACTACAAAGTTCTTCTTTTCGTTCATATTTTTCTTCTCCTTTCTTTGAACGACAAAAAAACACAAGAGAATTTCCCTTGTGTTAAGAACTACAAAAATACCAAAATATACGTGTTTTTACAATTTTCGTATATTACCACAATATCACATTTTAACCGGAAAGTAAATGGCAATCAAAATCAAAAAAATACTTGCAAACCCTTATAAACAAAGGAAAAAATAAAATTTCAAAAAATTTATTTTTTAGAGCATTTTTAAAATCAAAAATTTTAGTGATTCAAGAGTAATAATTTCTAAACTATCCTTTAAATAGAAATTATTATCATTAGGATAAGATAGTAGGATTATATAAGATGAATCATTACTAATAATTATTTTGTGTGGTTCATTGATTGAAAGATTCGTTTTATCAAAATGAATATTTTTACCATTTATAAATTCAAGATGTAGTTTTGATATTTTTGGTATCTTTAATAGTTTTTGTTTAACACGTAAAGGAAATTCTAAAGGTTCTATGGTTATTTTCATTTGTTAAATCCTCCTTTCAAGCATGAAAAAATCCCATAACAACGAGTGTTATAGGATATTTTTATAATATAAAACTCACACGAGGTGTGAGTAATTCTCTCAATGGAGCGATTGTTTGTTAGGTTATGAACACTAACAAATCAAAGTTCTTAATAACTTGATAAATCAATTATAAACTATTTTTAGGTTTTATTCAATAGTTCTTACTACATTTCTTATGACATTCTTACGACATGAAATTATTGCCACAATTTACTTAAAAACAATTATAATATTCAGAAAAAAGGGGCAAAAAGATTAATTTATTGATTTTTTCTTACGACATTTATTGCGACATTTCTTACGACATGATATAATTATTTTATAAGAATTTGGAGGTACAAATGATAGAAGTTATTGAAGATGTAAGAAACGAATTTAAGGTAAAAGTTACAGATAAATTAGAAAATGAAGTTATTTCGTTTCTAAATACAAATGGTGGAAATATCTTTATAGGTGTGAACGATAAAGGAGAAATTGTTGGTATTAGTGGAAATGTTGATCTTTTGCAAAGATCTATTAAAGATAGATTAAAAGATAATATTATGCCATCTATTGTTGGATTATATGATGTAATATTAAAATCAAAAGAAGATAAAAAATATATTCAAATTATTATAGCAAGAGGAAATGAACGCCCTTACTATTTAAAAGGCATGGGAATGACACCTGATAGCTGTTTTATCAGAGTTGGAAGTTCGATTCAAAGCATGCCTAGTGATATGATTAGTAATGAATTTAGTAAGCGTACTAGAAACTCTTTGAAAAATATTGTATCTCCTAAGCAAGATTTAACATTTAGTCAATTAAAAATCTATTATGAAGAAAAAGGATTTAAAATAAATGACAATTTTTTAAAGCAATTAAATTTTTATACAGATGATAATAAATTTAATTATGTTGCTTATTTGTTTTCTGACAACAATTCTATGTCTATTCTATTTGGAAAATATAGTGGCACAAATGCTGTTAATTTAATTGAAAATGAAGATTACGGTTGTTGTTCACTTATAAAAGCGACTAAGAGTATATTAAATAAGTTGGAAATAGAAAATAAAACTTTTACCAAAATTACTTATCCAGAAAGAAAAGAAATACAATTATTTGATTATGAAGCAGTAAGAGAAGCCGTTATTAATGCAATGTGTCATAATGATTGGTCTAAGGAATATGCTCCTAAATTTGAATTATTTAGTAATAGGCTTGTAATTTCATCTAATGGTGGTATTCAAGAAGGTGTTACAAAGGAAGAATTTTTACAAGGTTTTTCTCTTCCTAAAAATAAAGAACTAATGAAAGTATTTAGAGATTTAGAATTAGTAGAACAAATGGGAACAGGAATTATTAGAATATTAGAAAGCTATGATAAAAGTTCATTTGAATTTTTTCCAAATTTTATTAGAGTATCATTTCCATTTAACAAAAATAAATTTAAAGAAAGTAATAATCAGACCATAATTAAACTTGAAAATAATAAATTAAGTGAAATACAAAAGTCGATTATTTCTCTAATGTCAGATTCTCCAGCAATTACACAAGCAACTCTTGCAACTTTATTAGATGTTAATATTAGAACAATTCAAAGAAATATTAAAGAACTTATGGATTTAGGTATTATTGAAAGAATTGGGGCTACTAAAAAAGGTGAATGGAAAATAATAAGAAAATAAGTTAGCACTATCACAAATATATTGCTAACTTTTTTCTTTTATGGTATATTGAACTTATAAGGAATATATGTCAATTTTCGACATGAAAAAATATGCTCGATAGAAAAGCATATTTCCTTGTGTTTTGGTAGCTACCAACTACCTATAAAGATTTTAAAACAAACAATTAAAAGAAATGTTTGGAGAATTGAATGAACGAAAATAACTCAATTCCTAATATTATATTACACTTTTTATAATCAAAAGTCAAATAATTAATATTGGAAATTTACATATATCGAGTTCTATCAATTTTTCAATAGAATAGGAGGATATATGTTTTTTTATAAAATTGAGTAAAACTACTTTTATGGTAGTTGGTTAGTTACCTCTTATAATTTCAAATAATGGAGGTAAAGATGAAAAATAAAGAAGAAATTAATAAGATGTACGAAGAAATAGCGGATGAGTTAAATATACCCTATAGTGTTTTTAAAAGTGCTGATAACAGTTATAAAGCATTAGGGGAATATTTGGAAAGTAAATTAGAAAATTATAAAGTTGTTGTCTTTCCACAGGGATCAATGAATTTAGGAACATTAATAAAACCAATTTCAGAGGAAGATGATTATGATTTAGATGCTGTTTGTAAAGTCTACAAAGACTTTGAAAGTCCTAGAGATTTAAAACACTTAATAGGAAATGTATTAAAGAATAGTGATAGATATAAAAAAATGTTACAACCAGAAGGAAAAAGATGTTGGACACTAAAGTATTCGGAGAATTCACATTTTCATATGGATGTACTACCATCATCTCCAAATAATGAGAAAGATCTTTCTATTAAAATAACGCATAAAGAAAATGACAATTATGAATATAAGATTTCGAATCCAGAAGGATATGCAAAATGGTTTGATAAACTACAAGAAAGTGAAAGAAAAAGGATATATGCTACAAGAAACCAAACTTTCTCTAATAAAATAGAAGATTTAAGAGAATATGATATAAGAACTACTTTGCAAAAAACTATTCAAATTTTAAAAAGGCATCGTGATATAAAATATATGAATGCTACAGATGAAGAGCGTGAAAATAAGCCAATATCCATTATTATAACTACATTAGTGGGTAAAATGTACACTGGTGATGAAACTATTGTGGATTTAATTTTAAGATTTACAAGTGATTACAAAAATTATATGGAACTTGATTCCAATGGAAATTATATAATTAAAAATCCCGTCAATGAAGAAGAAAATTTTGCAGATAAATGGATTATTTATCCCAAAAGAAAGGAAGCATTTTTTGAATGGATTTCTAACTTAAGAAATGATCTAATTGTAAATAATTTTATGTTGAAAGATGGTTTAATTGAAAAAGGAACATATTTAAAGGAAGTATTTGGTGAAAAAACTATATCTAATGTATTTGAAAAAAGAGCAAATAATAATTCCAAAAGTTATATCAACACTAATGGTATAGCTACTCTTACTACCAGTGAAACAAATATTGAAGTTAAGGAGCACACTTTCTTTGGCAATTAGATATTTTAATAATTCTAAATCAGTTGCTTTGCAGTTGTATAATTTAAAATTTAAATACAAATGCATAAATTATTCATTAAGTAGAGGTAAATTAATTTGGGTGCAAAAAGTAAAACCATCAGAATATTCTAAAGAATATGTAATTACTCTAAAATATGATGGTTTAGTACCAGAAGTATACTTGTATAATCAAGGAATAATGAAAATAAAAGATGAAGATATTCCTCACACCTATCATCGCTTTTATGAAAGTGAACACAATGAATATGTAAAACTATGTTTATATTATCCAATATATGGAGAATGGACAAAAAATATGTTTTTATCAGAAACCATTATTCCATGGGCAATTGATTGGCTTAAATATTACGAATTATGGCGAATAACTGGAAAATGGTTAGGAGGTGGAATAGAACATGGAAAAGATTAAAAAAATATGGTATGCGTTTTGTGTATTTCTACCATTTATGGCAATAGTATATGGGGCAGTATTTTTTTCAAGAATTACTACAATTGATGATTTAAAAGATAGTTTTATTATAATAAAATTTTCTGAATTAACATTAAATCATCCAAGGATAGTTATAATTCCTATATTAATTGGAATGTTTCTCGTACCACTAATTATGCATAATATAAAATATGAAAAAGAATTTGCTCCAAAAAATATGTACGGAAATTATCCTTTCATATGTTATTATTTAGCATTGAGACTATTAGGGTATAAAAAAGTTGATTTAAAAATGAAACCTATACCATTACAATTTAAATTACTTGAAATGAATAGATTTGATTATTATGATAGTTCAACGTGGTCTGAAGAAAAATTTAAGTATGATGTTATATATAAGAGAAAAATTAACAATCATACTAAAAGAATTAATATTGTTGTTTCCGATACATACGATATAGATTTAAGTAAATTACCAAATACAGAAAATCAACATCCAACTATAGTCATAAAGAGAAAAGGCAAAAGTGGCATTAGAGCATTTTCACAGGAATTAATAGATATTATTCATAGCGAAGTTGAATCTTCAAAAAAATATTGCAAGAAATACAATTTATTTTTATCTACTCCTGGTAAAACGAATCAAGAAATATATCAACAAATATTTCAGACTGGGCATCGAGATGGATTTACAATTTATGTTTATCAACAGGATAACAAAAATGACTTTAATTTTAAAAATAAACCTACTAAAATAAAATGCTAATTATTTACAATGCATCTAACTTTATTATGTATAAACCTACAGTTCAAAAATTGTAGGTTTTAAAATTCTAAAAAACTTTATTTCCTTCTAAATTTAACTTAGTTTTTTCTAGAAATTCTAAATAAGATTTACGGTAATATTTTTCATTAATCCATTTAATACCTTCTGCTTTAATCATTAATGTTTCATTTCCATAGTATTTTAAATTTGAATTGTATTGATGGTGCATTTTATAAATAGCAAGCCGAATACTTCCATAGTCTTTATCAAAGTATTGCATCATTTCTTTTACACTCATATCTTTATATTCAAGTGGCTTGTATTCAAGATTAAATTCATTTACTATCTCACTAATCAAATTTTCAAAAAATAAAATCTCTAAATCTAAATAATATTTATCACAAACTAAATAAACTTCTTTAATCCACTTTATAAATTGTTGATGATAATAAACTATAGTTTCTCCGTTTAAAGGATGACGAACAAAAATCCAATCTTCTAAGGGATGTCTTTCCTTAGCTTTCCTTTCAGCTCTATATAATTGTTTTTCGGTGATATTAAGTAATTGTTTAGCGTACTCTTTGTCTTGATATCTTTTTGCCATTTTTTATCCTTTCTTTAGTAATTCAAAAGACACGTTAGCTAACGTATAATTTTTAATACCTCCCTTCAAACATGAAAAAAGTCCATAATATCAAGTATTATGAACTTTTTCTATCTAACCAAACTATTCAAGTGTTCGGGTAATTCCAACAATGGAGCGGGTGTCGTAGTTATCTACAACTCTTTTCCAATAACGAAAGAGTACATATTATCTTCCGTTGCTAATAATAATATACCACGTTTTGTAAATTTATAAAAGCACTTTTAAGAAATACCAAAAAATATTTAACAACATTAAGTAGCAACCAATTCTTTTTTGCTTTTCTTTATCTTATTTTTTTTCTCATAACTTTTACTTTTGCATTTCTTTGGAAATTCATAAAAGCAATCTATCCATTTTAATAAAGTTTCTTCTTTTAACCTTATTTTAGCTTTTGTTATACCATTTTTACTGCTTTCAAAACAATAAATATTATTTTTGACATTAAATGATCCATGTGCAAAACCATTACGAATATAATAGAAAATAGCACATGCCTTACTCATATCACTACGAGTATGCATAATAATCATTTCAAAATTTGGATCTGATAAACTGATGTTTTTTTCAATAGCATTTATACTTTGATTTGAACTTATTGGATAATATTCTAAATGATTACTCATACTTTTCATTTTTGCAATTAAAGTACTAAGATTTGTATCAGTCCAACCTTGTTTACTAAAAGTCTTATCAACTTTTGAAACAGGTATATATGTTTTATTCTCTTTAGTTCCTTTTGATATTTCACAAGGAGAATTAAATAAATAAAAAGTTAATATTTTTTGAAAAT
>CALVUM010000079.1 GCA_944363605.1 uncultured Bacilli bacterium | reverse complement strand
AGAAAGAGAAAGTGATAAATCGGATAAAGGGTTATATGTCCTAGCAGATGAATATGGAGATAGTTATTATTATCGAGGAAGTGTAACAAATAATTATGTAAAATTTGCTGGATACTATTGGAGGATTGTAAGAATTAATGGTGATGGTTCGATCAGACTTTTATATGCTGGAGAAACATCTGATGCAACAGGAAATAATTTAAACATGAAATTAACTGACAGTAGTTTAGGATATACCAATAAA
Organism: uncultured Bacilli bacterium; assembly: GCA_944363605.1. Taxonomy (GTDB): domain Bacteria; phylum Bacillota_I; class Bacilli_A; order RF39; family UBA660; genus Ventrenecus. The sequence continues at coordinate 32,415 of CALVUM010000079.1, read as the reverse complement.
ACCACTTCTCCATTTAATTCAATAAGAACAAATCCAGCATATGTCGGATACATGTATGGAACAACATTAAACAGTAGTTATGAAGAAACGAATGCCAATGAAAATGATTCAACAATCAAAAAATACTTAGATAGTTGGTATAAACAAAATATAGAAGAAAAAGGATACAGTAAATATATAGCTGACTCAGGATTCTGCAATGATCGAAGTTTATCAAATGGAGATGGTGTACAAACGAATAAAGATACCTATTATTCGGGAAATGATAGGATTAAAAATTATACACCAAATCTTGAATGCCCAAATGTAGAAAATGATTTGTTTACGACAAGTGCATCAAATGTTGGAAATAAAGCTTTAACCTATCCAATCGGCTTAATCACAGTTGATGAGTTAATGTTAGGAGGACTTGCAGATGGATACTTAAATCGCTTATCTTATACCTATTCTTCATATAGTTACTGGACCATGTCACCTACTCTTTTCAGTCTAAAGCATATTGCATCTTTTAATTTCTATGCTCATTTTACAGGCTATTTTCCTTATAACTATGTTACTAGTAATAATGGAGTACGTGGAGTTATCAACTTAAAACCGGATGTTGAAATATCCGGCGGTATCGGAACTGCAAATGATCCATTTGTATTATCAGTGAGTTAATATTCCTGATAATTTGTAGTACAAACAATCTAAACTACCAAAAGTTGAAACAAATTATTTTTTTAAAACAAAAAATATAAAGTTTTGATAGCTTTATATTTTTTATATTTAGTAAAAACTTTATTAAAATTAATTTTGGTTAACTGTTTTCCGTTTCTTTTACTATATAAATTGGTCTTCTTTTGGTCTCTAAATAAGTTTTAGCTAGGTATTTACCAAATATTCCCATGAAAAATAATTGGATTCCACTCACAAAAATTATGATGCATGCAAGACTGGGCCATCCCCCTACTGGGTCGCCCCAAATTAGAGTTTTACAAATAATTACAATTATCATAATAAAAGCTACAAAGCAAAAAAGAATACCTAAAAAAGCAGCGATTGTGAGAGGAGCTGTTGTAAAGGCTACGATTCCTTCAATTGCATATTTAAATAATTTCCAAAAAGACCATTTTGTTTCGCCAGCAATTCTTTTTACATTTTCAAATTCTAACCATTTCGTTTTATATCCAACAAAGCTCCATAATCCTTTTGAATATCGATTATATTCACGACACGAAATTATCGAATCAACCATCTGTCTTGTCATAAGTCTATAATCTCTTGCTCCATCAACCATTTCTACTTTACTCATGCGATTGATAATTTTGTAGAATCTTCTTGCAAAGAAACTTCTTATTGGTGGCTCGCCTTTTCTACTTACTCTTCTAGTGCCCACACAGTCATAGTTTTCTTCCTCAATATATTTTAACATTTCTGGTAGCATTTGCGGTGGATCTTGTAAATCAGCATCCATAAGCGTCACATAATCACCAGTTGAATAGTCAAGTCCGGCTAACATCGCGGCTTCTTTTCCAAAGTTTCTTGAGAAAGACACATAGCGTACTCTTTTATCATGTTGATGGATTTCTTTAATAATTTTTAACGTATTATCTTTTGAACCATCATTTACAAAAATAAGCTCAAATTCATATTTCTTTAATTCTTCCATCACTTTTTTTATTTCTTTATAAAAAAGTGGTAAGGATTCTTCCTCATTATAACAAGAGACGATAACACTAATTTTTTTCATATGTCACTTCCTAACTTTATTTTATCAAATTTTTTTGAAATTTTAACAATATATTACTTTTTTCATAAAAATAGTATTATTAATTCTTAACATTTACATTTTATTTTTTGATTATTCAATTTATTTTTACTTTCTATAACCTCCTTACCATTTATGTATTTTTTTATTTTTACTCTTTCTCTAGTTTTTCCTAAAGTAATGAATAATCCTATTTTATATTTAAATTCACCTTGTTCACTAGTTAATGCTTTTAGTTTTAAGCTGTCTTTTTCTATGGCTTTTCGACTATGATTCGTATGCTTTTTAAACTCAATTGCAAGTATATTACTATCATTACTTCCGCGCTTATGAAGGATTAAGTCCGGATAAATTTTATGTGACTTTTTATCATAATTATATATAATCTCTTTGTATTTGTGTTCGCTTAATGCATTTTTATTATATTCACAGTCCACTGACAAATCATTATAATTTATGTCTTTTAACATATCAATAAAATAACGAGAAAAATGAAAAACCATATTTTTTTCAGATGTATCATTCTGAAAAATGTAAGCTTCTTTATCATATAACATGTCTAACGTTTTATTAATTAATTCTAATAATTTTACCATTTATAAAATCCTCATTTCTAGATACCATATATTTAAAAATTATAAAATGTGTTTTTTGTTTCTTTAATAGTAAAGAGTTGAGCTTCCAAAAGACAATTGGTTAAAATTCTTTGTTTTTATTTCCTCTGGAATCTGGTTTTCTTTTAAAAAGATGTAAATATTTCCTTTTTTTATTTCATCTAAACGAAAGAAATATTTATCGATTGATATGATATCTATTCCATCCATTACCTTCTTTTCATTAAATGTATAAGGATCCATTTCTAATGCGAGCACTGTATAAATATAAGGTTGATGATATCCTTCATCAATCACATAGATTTTTGATGGATCTTGACTATTTGCAAATCTAAGTGCTGACTCTACATCTTCTTGAGTGACAAAAAAATAGGTATCATGAACTTCTTTGGGGTAATCTTTAAAGTAGTAATGGCCAAAGAAAAGAAACATCGTAAGATACATAGGCAAAATAATATAGCTCGTCCAGTTTTTCTTAAATAGTAAAGTGCTTATTCCGATAACGATAAAATAAATTAATGGAAAGTATATCGCGTTTGCCCGATTAATATTCGGGCCATCTAAGGTTAAGGTTATTAATAAAACCGAAATAAACAGGCTTGAAACTATAAAATCTAAGTTGATATTTTTTTCTTTGATAGCTTGAATTGTTTTTTGACAAGTTATTATAAAACCATAGATACAAAATGGAATACTAAAATAGTAAAGAGTTCCAAATTCTTTAAATGAATTGTAAATTAACCCATCACTTGAGAATAATATTTCAAAAAGATTCAGATTATTTAAAATATTTTGTAAACTAAATTCACTTCCTCGATAGAAAAACATTTTAGGAATAGAAAGAATTGGGGTTTTTATCTCGTTAATTAGGCCGTTGTTAACCGCGAGCATCAATATTAAAGGTAAAGCTAAAATGGCTAAAGGAATACTTAGACAGAAAAGTTCACTCCATTTAATTTTTTTATTTTTTAAAGTATAGAGCAAAATGATGGCTAAAAAAATAGGTAAAATTAGATAAGATATGGCATAGGTGTATAGGGTTAAACCAAGACTTAGACCAGAGAGTATGAACCAAAGTTTCTTTTGTTTTTTTAACGCATTAAGTAGTAGATAACACGAAATGATTATCATTGGAAAAAACAAATAAGATTCTAATCCCCATCTTGAGTGCATAATGGAAAATGGAAGAACACATAGGAGAAATAAGGCGATTAAAGCTTCTTTTTTGCCTTTTTCTTTTTTTATCATGGAAACAAGACAGAATGCGGATAGAAAAGCTAAAAGAATAGCTGGTAATCTTAAAGTTTCTATACTATAGCCAAAGATTTTAATCATGATGGTAGCAAGATATGTGTATAATGCGTTTTGTCCACCACCAAAGTTAATAAAGTAAACCGGATTTTTATATAAAAAACGATCGACACCATATCTACTTAAATTCATTGCGTCATAAGCCATTCCTGCTTCGTCCACATGAAGGCCATTTGGAATATTTCCTAAATTAAATGTTAGAAGGAAAACAAAAAGTCCAGCTAAGATAAGTATTGCCCTTTTATAGATTTTATCTATCTTTTTTTCATTTGGTTTATTTGACGATTTCTTCCATAAAAATAGAATAAGTAAGATAGTTATTATAGTAAAAATAATAGAAAGTGCTTTAATCATTTTCTTCCTCCAAATTTCTCGCGAGGTGATATCTTGGTCTTTTTTTGGTTTCACTATAGATTTTTCCAATGTATTCGCCTACTATTCCTAAAGAAAGCATCTGTACTCCGCCTACTAACCAAATTGAGCATGCGAGGAATGTCCAGCCATCGACGGTATAGCCAAATAATTTCACAATAATGCAATAAATAGTTACAAATAGACTAATAATAAATATTAAAATTCCTAAATTTAAAATTAAACGAATTGGTTTCACACTGAAAGAAGTTATGCCGTCCCAAGCAAAGTGAAGCATTTTCTTTAAAGGATATTTACTTTCCCCAGCAAATCTTTTGTTTCTTTCATAATAGACAACATCGCTTTTGTATCCTATTAAAGGAAAAACTCCTCTCAAAAATAGATTTACTTCTTCATATCCTTCTAAAGCATCTAAAACTCTTTTACTAGTTAGTCTATAATCGGCATGATTAAATACGATGTTGACTCCTAAAAATTTCATGATTTTATAAAAAGCTTCTGCACTGAATCTTTTAAACCAACTATCTTTTTTTCGTGAGCTTCTTACTCCGTAGATAATATCACAACCATTAAGGTATTTATCAATCATCTCATTGATTGCATTGATATCATCTTGTAGATCGGCATCCATACTAATTACTACATCTGCATATTTTTTTGCAGTTAAAAGCCCTGCCAATAAAGCATTTTGATGCCCTTTATTTCTAGATAAACAGATACCAGTAAAAAGAGAATTTCTTTGATGCAATTCAAGAATTTTTTCCCAAGTTTTATCTTTTGAACCATCATTTACAAACATTACTTTGCTTTTTTTGGAAATTTTCTTTTCTTTTATTAAATCTTTTAATTTTTTATCTATTTGTTTAGATGTTTCTTCGAGTACTTCTTCTTCGTTATAGCAAGTAGTAACAACATATAATACTTTTTCCATTTATTTAAGCTCACTTCCTAGGTTTATTTTTACATAAATAAAGGAAAAAAGCAATAGACTCTTATTTTTAGTATAATGTTTGCAAAAATAAATAAAATCAATTTAAATGTTTTATTTTTACATAAAAAAATCAAGATTCTAATTTCTTGATTTCTTCTATTTCTAAGCCGGTAGCTTTTGATATCTCTTCTATTGAGAGTATCCCTAATAAGTTTTTAGCAATTTCGATTTTTCCTTGTAAAAATCCTTGACTAAGACCTTCTTCTCTGGCTGCATATAATTCGGTATTTCTAATTTTTCTTTCATCTTCTTCTTTGGTCATAAATTCTCTGAATCTTGGGTCTTCATTCACTTTTTCTAAATCTTTCATATATTTCTCTACCTCCAGACTTTCCTTTGCTACTTCTTCTAATTCTTCTTTTCCTAAATCAAGCAGAATTAAATATAAGTATTCCTTTATCTTTTTCTCGTCCTTAGTATACCAATACTTCATGACTTTGTCCATATTGTATTCAATAACTTGGAAGTTTTCGACAAACTTTTTCTGAGTCTTATCTTGGATTTCATAAACTCTCATTATTTCTTCATCATTTTTTATTCCGTAAGTCAAATTAATTTGAATAATATAAATGTCTTCACGGTAGTATTCGCCAGTTTCGGTGTAATGAGAATAGGTATCACATTGGTAGGCAAGATTTCGCACGTGCAAATAATCTTTTACTGTACTATTTAACTCAATTGCCACTAAACCAATATCTGTTTCTAATAAGACATCGACATATTTTCTTCGAACATGAATATTCCTCACATTCTTTTCCGTATTTAACACTTTTTTAATTTCTTTTATAGAAACTTCTTTTAAAGCAACTTTTAAAAGTTTTTTTAATAAATCTTCATTTTCTTCTTTTAAGAAGATTTCTTTAAAAACTCGGTCATATTTCGCTGTATAAAATTTTTCTTTTGTTTCAATCATAAAATTCTCTCCTCTTTCTTGGAGAGATATTCTATAGACTCTTTTCTTTTCTATCAAGAGCTTTTTTTGATAAGTTTTGTCGCATAATGAGTTGTATTGTCGAATTTTTATGTAAATTCCTTATAAAGGATAACTAAAATTCTTTTTACAAGTTCTATATTAAAATACTATGTTATTTACTATTTTTTAAAATAAATTCTGAAGCATTGATCATTGTCATAAGTAAAAAAGTATATTCTTCAAAATACATAACCACTTCGGACATTCTTCCTTTTTGATAACTTCCATCATATTCCATATCTTCTTCTTTAAGCGTTCCATTATAAACTTTTATAAAATAAGGATTTGCTTTATTCATTCTTTTTAACAAAGCTTTTGCTTCTTTATTTTTTCCTAATTTATAGTAAAGTGCAAATTGAGGATATAATACTTCCAATGCCTCTTCTGGATATTTTTTAACGATTTTTAAAAGTTCTTTTTCTTCTTCTAAATAGGCATATATAGCCATCAATACATATCTAGCACCTGTATTATCATTTTCATTTAATTTAAGAATTTCCAAGCAGACTTCTTTTGCCAGTTTGACCTTTCCCTCATCTAATAAAATTTGAGCTTTTTTATATAATCCTCTTATATACGGTCTAGTTCCTAAAACACCATAAAACCGACCAATCGTTTCTTTACTAAAATATCCTTCTTTCTTTAATCTTTCTTTTTCAAATTCTAATCCTTCATTAAGCATTTTTTCACACTCAAGAAGGCTTTCTTCTAATTCTAATTGAAATAATATGGCATCAAAACAAGCAGGACACATTTCATAGGCTTTTTTGGCTAACTTGATTGCTTGATTTTTAGTTTTGGCATTTTCTGCTTTTTCTAAGAGTTCATTAGCGTCGTCTAATGGAGTATTTTCATAATCTATTTCTCCATCATTATATTTGTCAATAAATTCTTGTAATTTTTCATTTAGTTCTTTTTAGTCTTTAACATCTGTGTTTTCTAAAAATTCAGTAATCATATTATTTAATTTATTATTTATATACTTCTCCTAATTCATTTCTCTTTTTGATTCTTTAAAGTTTATTTTTTCTTCAACCACAACTAAAGGTCTATGCATAACTCGTTGATTGATTTTTAGAATATATTCTCCTAAAAATCCGATAAAAAATATTTGTAAACCGCCTAGGAAAAATACTCCGATAATTAATGGAGCTATTCCGGCTTGGAATGAGTTCCACATGCAAAGTTTTAATATCAAGTATACTATGGCAACTATTATAGAAAGAAAGGAAACGATAAATCCAATAATCGTGGCAATTCTTAAACCAATTTTCGTGTAGGATGTTATACCAAGCATAGCACCATCATATAGACGATACCAATTGTTGCTTGACTTTCCTCTTTCTCTTTTTGGTTGTGTGAAAGGCATTTCTTTTCTTTCAAATCCAAGTTCTGAAACTATTCCTCTTAGATATGGTTCTGGATCATCTAGCTCTCTTAATACTTTAATAAATTCTTTATCATATAAGCCAAAGCCAGTAAAATGCTCTATTTGTTCTACTTCGGAAAATTTTTTAATTAGCTTATAATATAAACTTCTTAATAAATAAACGATTTTACTCTCTTCGCTTTTGTTTTTTATTCCAATAACTATTTTATACCCATTTTCCCATTCTTTTACAAATTTGGGGATCATATCTACTGGGTCTTGAAAATCTGCCGCGACACTTATTGTACAATCACCTGTTGTAGAAATTAATCCATAATAAGGACTGTTAAATTGTCCAAAATTTTGAGCATTAAAAATTGCTTTAACATTTTGGTCTTTTTCACAGATTTTTCTTATGAGTTTTCTTGTATTATCTTTTGATTTATTATCAATAAAAAGAATTTCATATTGATACTTTGGTAAATCTTTTTTAAACATTTCTTTTAAGGCTTGATACATTAACTCGACATTTTCTTCTTCATTATATGTAGGAACCATTATGCTTATTGTTTTCATTCAAACTTCTCCTCTATCTAAAATATCCAATAATCATTAACAAAACCGGTATTAATATAAAACACATACGAATCCAAATTAAATTTTTTGGCATGCCTGTATTTACTATTTTTTTCTTTCTATCAGGAAAATTTAAATATAAAATTGCTATAAAGCAGGCAATTGAAACTCCGCTTAATAATGGCAAGTATTCATTTAAACGAGCAATTAAAGGCATATGTGTTGAAATTGTTTCTAATGGGAATAAGTTGTTTATGAGCATTCTATACAACAACGTCGGACAAAATACCCATGTATAATGAGTAATAAGAACAAGTAATATACTAACAACGTAAACAATTTCTAATAAAACGTTCTGATATCTTTCTTCTTTATTTTCAATTAAAAAATAACATAAATACGGCAATATTAAAATAAACCATTGAGGATGTATTGTAACAAATGTACAAAAAGCTCCCATAACGACTAAACCAATATACATGGTATATTTTTCTAAAGTTTCCTTTCCTTTATATTCCTTTAAATAACACCATATGCAAATAATCGTATATATTATAGCAAATATTGAAACGTTACTAAAAGATCCTGCAAAGTTATTTGTCATTAAATAAGTTATCATGCCATCATTAAATGAATTTAGTGACTCTTGATACATAGGAGCATTCATATAAATAATTTTCGAAAATACTAAGATGCTTAATGATATAGCTAAATATAAAACTATTTTGCCTAACTTCTTGTATTTTAATAAAAGTAGAGGAATAAATAAAATTAGTGCAAATAACTTTAAGCTAATAGCTATTGCGAAAAAAAGTAAAAATTGTTTATCTTTATTTTGTAAATAGTAATATATTCCAACTAAACTAAAGAAAATTGAAATAATGTCATACCCTGCAAAAAGACCTATTACCATTAAAAATATGGGAGAACTTATAAATAAAAAATTATACCAACTAATATCATTTTTCTCTTTTTTTAGTAATATTAATATTTTTTTCATAATCCATAATGTCAAAATTGAAAACAATATTAAAATAGACTTTGCATACAATATTGAAAAGAAATTATTGTACCAAATAAAATTAAATATTTTTTGTAAAAGCAATAATGGAATGTTCCATAAACCCATAACCGCAAATATCGGAAAATCATAAGTCATAAAAGTTGTTCCTAAAGGACCATTTATAATATAATTTTCTGAATAAAAATGGATCAAATCATTTTTGAACAATAAATCGTAAAAACTTATGGAATGATTAGTAGTTAATATAATATCTGGAAACATAAAGTTCACAAATAAGAATAAAAATAAAATTATCAGGAAAATCCACTCAATTTTTGTTGGAACGTCTTTCTTTTTAAGCTTCTGCATTTTTGTATTCCTCCTTGTTATTTTTTGAATTTTTAAAGCTAAAATATTTATGCCCAAACCAACTTATTAAAGTAGTTATAAACAAATTAATAAAGCCTGCTATATATGGACTTAAATTTAAAACTTCTTTAAATACAAATAACGTGCCCATTCCAAGTAAATAACTGATAATGTAAACAGAAATAAACTTTAAAATTTCTTTAAATGCTTTTTCTTTACTTTTAAAGGTAAAGAAACGATTCCATAAATAACTATGAAGAACTCCTATAATTGTTGAAATTGTATTTGCTATTAAATAATTTATATTAAAAAAAACTAATATAACATAGAGACCATAACCAACAATTGTATTAAGTCCACCAACTAATAAAAATCTGATTTCTTGTCTATTTAATAATGTTTTCATTTGCATATCACCTCATATAGTTTGCTTTATTTTTCACTTACTTGTTTAATAACATTGTTTTAACAAATTTATTATTTTTTTGATTCTTCTTTTTACTCCTTTAGGTAATTTTCTAGCTAATTTAAATATAAGACTTTTTGATTTTGTTGATTTTTTAAATAAATCATTAATTTCTGTCACCATTTGCTTCTCTTCTTTATTTAACGCTATTCTTTTTTTAAATCTTGCATTATCATTTAAAAAGGCTATGTACTCATCTACTTTTTTATCATAATCGAACTTTTCGGATATTTTTTGATTATTTTCTATCATATTCCTAAATAAGTTTGAATCTTTTATCAATCTTTCAACAGCCTCGACATATTTATCACTATCATTGACTTCTTTTATAACAAACCCATTTTTTTCATTTTCCATATATTCTCTTACACCTTTAGAATCTGAGGTCACAGAAACACATCCAGCTGTGATAGCTTCTAATGCGGTTAATCCGAATCCTTCTGATAATGAACAATCTATATAAATATCTGTCTTTTGCAATAAGGCATATATTTCTTGACGACCGATTGGGCCTAATATTTTATTCAAATAGATATTTTCTAATTTTGGAAATTTTATATGTTCATCCATATAGACAACATTTACTTTAATTTTATATCCCTTTTTATCTAGTTTTTTTAAAATGTCTAAATTTATCCAGTCTCCTTTCATACAATTATTCCTTAAAATCATCGTAATTACCGAAGCTTTTTCATGGGTATTTTTTTTAGCTAATACATCGTAAGGCACGCCATTTGTAATCACTGTAGAAGGAACATCAAAGACATTTTTTAATTCATTTTTTAAATAATTAGAAATAGTTAAAATACTATCAGATAATTTATAACTTAATTCCACATATCCATAATTTAAGCCATTTTCAAAATATGTTTCATATCCCTGTACGAAATTTGTTAATTTACAATTAAGTTTATTTGCCAGTTCATAAGCTACATATGTTGATAACCAAATAGTTGAAATGATTTCTTTACAAGAAAAGTCTTTAGGAATATTACTCGATGAAATTGGGTTAAATAACATAATTTCTTTGTATTCTCCCATTACATCATAGACAATGTTTACTTTTTGATTTTGAATGGCTAAATAATTGACAAGATCTACTATAATATGTACTCCTCCCGCGTTCTGAAGAATACCATTAAGGTAAAAAAGAGAATTTAACTCTACTTTTTTGTCTTCCTCTGTTATATTTTTTTCAATGTACTTGATTGGGTCATTTTTTAGATATTTCTTCATTTCTCGATTATAATCATCTTGCCATCTGGAAAAAAACAATTCACGATTCTTATTTAATTTTTCTTGTTTTTCTTTAGATGTTCCAAAAGATACTTCAGATTTATGAAAAACGTATGTATCAATAGCTACTTTAGCTTTAAATCCTTTTTCCATTGCTTTAAACTGATAGTCTGTTTCTTCTGCATACCCTGTTCCATAAGCTTCATCTAAAAATCCTACATTTTGTATACAGTTTTTGCTAATCATTAAACAATTACCAACTACTGTACACGCATCAAAAAGTTTTCCATTAAATTTTTTTTCTAACAATTCATTCATCATTGAATAATTAAACCCAGAGTATAAATCTAATGTTAAGTTTGCTGCATTACTTGATATAGGACATATTAATCCAATTTTTTCATCCGTATCCATATGTTTCATTAGTTTTCCAATTGTATTTTTAGAAACTAAACAATCTGTATTTAAAAGTAAAACGTAGTCCGCCTCTGATATTTTTAAGCCTCGATTCACGGTTTTTATAAATCCTACATTTTTTTGATTTTGTAGTATTGTAATTTTAGAATATTTTTTTTCTAAATTTTGCAAACAATTAATCGTAGCTTCATCATTACAATCATTTATTAAATAAACTTTATTTAGATCCTTTTCGTCACTGTTATTAAATAGTGCATATACACATAATTTTACCCACTCCGGAGCTTTGTAAACCGGAATTATTACATCACATTTTTTCATATTACACCTCTTCCGCAAAATTTCTTTCTAGTTTTCTAAAGATAAAATACCCTAATAACAAGAACACCACTACAAAGATGCTTATGTAGGCTAAACTTGTTAATGATGGGGATGCTTGATAGTAAAAGATACTTCGATATGCTTCAATAAAATGTGTCATTGGATTTAGATATAATATCCATTTATAATTTCCAAACATATCAGCAGTATAAACAATCGGTGTTGCATAAAATAAAAGACTTAAAAGAAAATTTATTAAATATTCAACATCTCTTACGTAAACATCGATTGCACTTAACATAAACAGTAGTCCTAGACTAAATAAAGTTTGTAAAATAGCTATTAATGGTAGCCAAATTAAGTGCCAACTAAAACCCATTCCACTAAATAAAACAAAAATCAAAATGATAACACATGAAATTAAAAAATTTACTAACCCTGCTAATACGACGGATACGGGTAATATTTCTCTTGGGAAGAAAACTTTTTTAATAATCCCACCATTTATCCATATGCAATTGGTTCCTTGAGTAATGACGGTTGTAAAAAAGTTCCAAGGAATAACTCCAACAATTAGAAAAATAATATAATTTGGAATATCTTGTTTTAAAATTATTGAAAATACTAAAGCATAAACTAAAACCATTAAAAGTGGATTTAAAAATGACCATAAAACACCTAAAAATGATCCTTTATATTTTCCTCTTATTTCTTTTTGAATATTTGTTTTTAATAATTCACGATACTGATATAAGTTTTTGAAAATTGTCATATTCTCACCTACACTTCTCTAAGTATTTGGGAATCACTTTTTTTGGAGAATCATCCATCTCTACTTCCCCATCATAAATCCAAATAGCCCGATTACACAATTTTTCAATTTGATCTAAGCTATGACTTACAATCACTATAGTTTTATCACTATTTTTTAATTCTTCTAATTTATTAAAACATTTTTCTTGAAAATGCTGATCTCCTACAGCTAGAATTTCGTCAATTAGTAAAATTTCGGCATCAACATTAATTGCAATAGAGAATGCTAGACGCATATACATTCCTGATGAATAGGTTCGAACTGGATTATCAATAAATTCTCCTAATTCAGAAAACTCAATAATATCATTTAATCTTTTATCAATTTCTTCTTTCGTTAAGCCAAAAATGGCGGCGTTGAAATAAATGTTTTCTCTTCCGGTAAAATCTTGGTGAAAGCCAGCTCCTAGTTCAAGTAAGGAAGTGAGTTTACCATGGGTAATGACTTTTCCTGTTGTTGGATAGATAATTTTCGTCATCAATTTTAAAAGAGTAGATTTCCCAGAACCATTTATACCAATCAATCCGACGGTTTCTCCTTTTTTTATTTTGACATTAATATTTTTTAAAGCAACAAAGTCTTCACTTTTGTTCCTTTTCCAAAATAACATATGTTCTTTTAAAGTGCTTGCTTTGTCATAATAAATTTTAAATTTTTTAGTCACATCAACAACTTCAATTGCGTACTCATTTGCTAATTGTTTCATAGCTCACCTCAATATTCATTTCTTTTATAGTATACCAAATAAGACTTACAATATCAATTTTTCTCAAAATTTTGTGCTAAAATAAAAAAAAGTTAAGAAATTATTTTATTCATTTCTCAACGTCTTTTTTAAAATTCTAAATAAGAAACATATACTTTGTTAAATTCTGTAGCTACAATATCATATGAGCATTTTAAGAAATAGCCATTTTCTCTTTCCTCTAGCACTGTAGTTGAAATATTTGTACAAGATGCTGAACCATCCATACAGCTAATGATTATTCCTTCGTTAGGTTCAATTAAAATTAAACTTTCTTCAGTAAGTAGTTCTTTTTTTAACATATATTCTTTAACAATTTCTTTTTCATAAGATTGTGGATCGCTTGGCGTTTCTTCATATTTTAAAACTTTTTCTCGAATATTAACGCTTGGTAAAACATCACTAATGATAATTCCATTATTTTCATTTAAACTAAATTGAACAATGTATGAGGCAATTAATTTTCCATTTTCATTTCGTGTTTCTTCTTGTACATTAAGACAATTTGTATTATCTTCACAGCTATATTCAATGTTTACTAAATAACTTATTTTATTATCTATTAGTCCATAATATATTGTTTCGATGACACTAGCTTCATTAATCATCTCTTGATTTATTTGGGTTCCTAATTTTTCCCAAATAGATGTGAGTAATGAATTTGTTTCTAAAACATTCGGCAAATATAATGCATTAATCTTATTATTATCTAAAACTGCTGTTATAGTAAAAGTCCATTTATTATCTTCAATTACAGATAAAGTGTTAGGTAATGCAATACATGCTTCTTCGTTTGGACAAATTACCTTCAAATTTACAGCACATTCATCTTCACTAAGAACGACTATCTCTACTTCATCGTTCCATACTTGATCATTGTTTTCGTAATACTCTTTTAATAAACTTTTATAATCCGTTTCTTCTATTGTTGGCTCATTATCTTTTTTTTGATAAAAAGTCACTACACTCATAATAATTGAAAAAAGTACCACAACAATTAAAACAACATATATTTTACAATAGACTTTGAATTCCTTTTTACTCATTTTCATATAAAGCTCCATTTCCTTTTTTGTTCAAAAATTCACTTTGAACATATTTTCTTTTATTATTTAAATTGTATCAACTTGTTTTTTAAATTACAATCTTTTATTTTAAAAAATTGTCAATATTTTTTGTATCTAAATTAAACTAGAAAATATTTGAAAATATTCTTCAACTACTTTCGACCAAGTGTATTCTTCGTGAATCCGTGCTTTAGCTAACTTGCCATATTCTCTTTGTTCACTTTCTGATAATTTTTCCACTTTGTTTATAACTCGTTTTAAATTACTTTCTTCTTTTGTAAAATAAAAACAACTTTTCTCCCCCACTTCTTTATTATAAGGAACGTCATACAGAATATTGACATTTGTATTTGCTAAGGCTTCTAAAAGTGATGGATTCGTTCCACCAGCTGAGTGACCATGAAGATAAGCAAAAGCTTGTTTTCTAAAATATAAAAGAGCATCTTGATCATACACTGAACCAATAAATTTTATTCTTTTATCTTTTTCAAAATTGGTTTTTTGTTGTAAATTTTTATAGAATTTATTTTTTTCTAAATTGCAAATGATCACTAGGTCTTTTTTAGTTTTTGTTTTCATAAATTCTTTGATCATTGTTTCATAATTATTTTCCGGAATAAATCTTCCAACAATTAGATAATAGTTTTTAGAACTTATTTGATATTTATTCCATAATTTTTTTACAGTTTCATTTTTTAAAACTTTTTTGTTTTCATATGCTCCGTAAGCAATAAAAGCGGTTGGTGTATGGTATTTTTGATATTTTTCATCAATGTATTTTTGTATTTCTTTGGAGTCACACACGCAGTAATCACTATATTTTATGCTGTATCGTTCACTAATTTTAAAACATTGCTTTATCCACCATGCCCACTTTTCTCTTTTCCATTCTAAACCATCAGGATTAATGATTACTTTTACTCCCATCTTATGAAGTTTAGGAATCCAAAAGGGAAATAGTGGCCCAACTTTGCACCCTAAAATAAGCATGACTGTATTTTTTAATTTTTGTTCTTTAATATATTTTATAAAATAGTTTATCGATTTAATTGTAAATGTAAACATAGTAACAAAACCTTGTTTAGGAATATAAATATTTGGGCAAATCACATTATCCATACTATTAATTTTTTTGTTTTTTTCTTTTTCATGAGTTAAATTTGGAATATAATATTTTATATTTTTGTCTTTTGTATTTTCAACTAAATTTGTTACAAACGTCTCCCAACCACCATAGTTATATTTATATCCACGAGCTCCAATTATGATAATATTTTTTTCCATTTCTTTTTCCCCCTAAATCCAAAATGTTAAATAAACAAAAAATAGACTAATATAATAAAAAGCTTTTAAAAAGAACATTTTTATAGGATTTAAATGATTATATTCTTTTTCGTAATAAAACATACTTTTTTTTATTGCTTTGTATTTTTTAACTTTTTTTAAATTTTTACAAACCGTTTGAGCTCCTAAGTGGTTTACGGTTAATGTATTATCTATATAACTTTTTAATCCTTTCATTTGGGCTTTTTTAGCTATAATATTTTCTTCATAATAAAGAAATGTGTTTGGATCAAAATATTTTATTTTTTTAAAATCACTCATCCTAGCTAGAAAAAAACATCCATGCAAAACTTCTACTTCTGTTAGTCTTTCTTTATAATGACTTTCAGGATATTTTTGAAAACGAAAACTAAAACGATGTAATAAGTTTACTGTAGAAAGCATTTCAACAAAATAACTGGGAAGTTTCCACCCTTTTGTTATTCGCCCGTACTCAGTGATTTTTGGTCCTAAAAAAGATATTTCGTCATGAGTTTTTAAATCATGAATTAATTCTTTTATAACACTTTCTTCTACGATGACATCAGGATTTGAGATAATCCCTATTTCACAAGAAGTCTCTTTTTCTAAATATTTTAAGCCTAAATTATTTCCGGTAGCATATCCCAAATTCTTTTTAGATTGTATCAAAATAATTTTTTTGTTTTCATACTCTTTTAGTTTTTCTACTGATTCATCCGTACTACAGTTATCAACAACAACAATTTTTGAAAGACAACTATAGTCTTTGATCTGGTTAAGCATTTTCGTTGTATTTTCATAATCATTGTAATTTAAAATAATTATTCCTGTTTTCATGATTTCCTCTTTCTGGTATTTATTATAACGTTTTTTCTCTAAAAGATAAATATTTTTCCAATTTTTAAATTCGTATGCTATACTTTTTGTAAGGTGATGAAATGAAAATTCTTTATAAAAATACTTTTGATAATACAATAACTCAAAAATATGATAGTAATTTTCCTCGAGAAGATCAGTTTTTTGCTAATAAAAAAGTTGCTGTTGTTGCAGATGGAATTACTAGAGATCCTATAGGAATTTCTTGGACAGAAACTAAAGAAAATTTAAAAAAGGCTATAGAACACTATCCTAGACCTAGTGGAGCAGAACTTGCAGCAAAGGAAGTTGCTTCGACTTTTGAACATAATTTTACTGGAAATTTAAAAGAAACAATGATTTTAGCAAATAACAATATAAAATTACTTAATGAAAAATATGTTCCTGTCTGTGATTATTTAGAAAACGATTATTACGGAACAGTAGCGGCGGCTACTTTTATCGAAAATCATATTTTATATTATGCTTACATTTGTGACTGTGGTATCATTGTTTATGATAAAAATGGAAAGATAATTTTTCAGACGGAAGATGAATACGAAAAAATTTCTAGACCATTTTTTAAGAAACTTCCTTATCTATGGGAAGATGATCGTGCAAGGGTTATTAGACGAAGAGATTATCGAAATAATTTAAATATGATTTGTGATGGTAAATGCGTTTCTTATGGAGCTTTAACGGGTGAGGATAGTGCTAAATTCTTTATACGTGAAGGGATGCTTCCTTTAAAAAATGACAATGTCGTGGTAGTTTATAGTGATGGATTTTTTAATTACTTGCATGATCCCCAATTTATAGAACAAATTTTGAATTTTGATAAAATGAATTTTGAAAAATACGTTCAACAAAAAGCAACAGAAAATTATGGGTTATACGGAAAAGAAAGAACTTTGATTCTATTAAAAGAAGAAGATTAAAATTACTTTAGTCTTCTTCTTTTTTTGCAAATATTTTTCTTAATTTTTCTTCTAGTTTCGTTACATCATACTTTTTAGCTGTTTGATAAGCGTTATTAAGGATTTTTTGTTTTTCTGTTTCTTTCATGTTTATAAATTCTTTAATTTTCTCAGCTAATTCTTTACCATTGTTATCGTTTTGATAGGTCAAAGAATTTTTTTTGTTTTCTGTATATTCTTTTGGACCATACAGATCACACGCGATGACAAAAGTTTTGCAAGCCATTGCTTCTAAACCGACAAGCCCTAAAGATTCACTTTTTCTTTTGGTTGGAAAAATGAAAACATCAAATGCATTGTAATAATCTACTAAATCTTTTTGTAAAACAAATTCTTTTTGAATAATTGTCTCTTCTAGTTGATACTCTTTAACTTTCTGTTTCATTTCTTTTTGTTCTTCTCCTGTACCAATTAGAATTACTTTTGTTTTTTTCATAAAAGACTCTTTTTTTAAGATGTTTAAAGCATTTAATAATGTGTCCCAGCCTTTATTTTTTTCAATTCTGCTTACCATACCTATATATTTGTAACTCCGGTCTAAACCTAATTTTTTTTGACATTCTTGTTGATCTTTTTCTTTAAAAATCTCAAAGTTAATCCCACCTGATGGATAGATTCTTATTTTTTCTTCAGGTATATGATATTTATCCATTAACACTTCTTTAAAATATTCTGATGGAGAAATTACAATATCTGCGAAAAAAAGGGATATTTTGGAACGTATCTCATTCTTTTTTTCAAATTTATAGTCCATAACAATATCATTTCCATGAACATTGCATATTAATTTTGTCTTTCCGGTAATTCTACCAAAAATTACCGAAAATGTTGATTGGGCAACGAAATGGACATAATAATAATCATAAGAATAGAAAAGGGATTTAAAAATAGCTTGTATATACATCCAACTATAACCCACAAATTTCGCTGGAAAAGAAATATTCTTTTTTTTGACTGCTAAGTCTACTTGAAATCCTAATTTTTCTAAAGATTCTTTGGTATTTTTTACAAAGGAACCATAATGTTTAAATTTTTTTGATGGATACATATTTGAGACAAGTAAAATTTTGTTTTTAGGTTTATTTTTGTTTGCAACGAGCATTGATGTTAAGAAAAGGGTTAATGAAGCATTGGATAAGATATGACCAAACACGAAAGAGGATAGTAAAGTGATTAGAACAGATAGACGGTAAATTCCCTTTACTTTAATTTTGCTTAAAGCATAAGATAATAATAAAATATATAAGATTATGCCAAAATAGCCTAAATCGTAAAAAATGTCTAATAAATCAAAAGAGGTATTTTTTTCTTCTTGGGAATAGACTTGTGAAATCCCAAATATTTGTTCATCTATATTACTATTCATAAACAAGTTCGTCGTTTGTTCAATTTTTTCTATTTTGGTTGTTGTCACTTTTTCAAAATTATTTGCATAATACATAATTGGATATATACTAAAACTGATAATCAAAATCGTTGTTATTATTAAAAATGGCTTTTTGGTAAAGAGTTTTTCTCGTTCTTCCCAAAGGAAATAGAAAAAAGTAATTACAGAAATAACACATAATATTGGAGCTTGATAAAAAATAATCACTAGAGTAATTAAAAATAAGCCTAAAAATTTACTAAAATAATTTGGATGATCTTTTAACACTTTAAGAGTAACTGGAAGCAAACAAATTAAGATAGCAAGTACTTCTTTTTTAATATAGTAAAACCAAAATGTTTTTGCTGGACTTAGAATAACTAAGGTAATTAAGAAAGCGAAGGCATAGAATAAAAAGGCCTTAGCATATAAATAGTTGTCGATTTTTTCGTTTGAAATATTTTTGAAGAAAAGTAATGCAATTGGAAAGAAGACAATTTCTAAAATTGTTTTTAGACTCCATAGAAAATCGTATCCTTTACAGTAATTGTATAATACATAAATACTTACTAAACTTAAAATCGTAATTAAGAATTTTCGTTCTTTTTTTAAACGCCATAAATATAAACTAAAGCCTAATAATATACCACCTTTTATAATCATAAGTAGCCAGAATGTATATTCTTTAAAAGGGAATATGATAAATAAAAAATCAAGTAACGGAACGAAAAAGACTATTCCATATGTCAGAGAGTTGGTAATATTTTTTTTGGTTTGATTTTCTTTTTTATTGGAATTAAAGACGAAGAGTTTGCTAAATATATAGTTTGCAACTGTTATGACTACTTGACTAATTAATTTAATTATTTTGTCATTTTGTTTTAAAAGAGTTACACCAATAAACATGATTGCCATATCCATCACTAGAGTGAGTAATCTTGAACTTACAAAACTCGTTGCTTCTTTTAAACGATTTTGATTTTGACTTTTAAAGACGAAACGACGATTTGTTATGTAGGCGAATATGACAGCACCTATCCAACTCGCAATATTGGCTATTTGTAACTGGGTTCCATTTTCAGGATTTAAAATTGTATATACTAATCCATAATAAATTCCTAGGCTTACAATTGTCGTTAGAACACCAACTATTAAGTAACGAATGATTTCTTTTATTTTTTCATTGTTCATTTTTTCTTCCCCTTTTCTCGTTTAGGAAATAGAATATCCGTTTTTAAAACAATAAATAAGAAGATAATCATTAAAGCAAAATAGAGAATTAAAGCGTAGGTGATGTCACCTAAAGCATAAAGAATGGAAACAGCAGAAAAGCAAAGATTTATTGTATAGATAATTAAAAGAGAAGTTTTTGTTGAAAATTTCATTTTTAATAATTGATGATGGAGATGTTCTTTATCAGGATTGGTAAAAGGGTTTTGCTTTTTTAAGCTTCGTCTAATTATTGAAAATAAAACATCGATAATTGGTGTGGCAAGGATAGCAAGCGGGATTAGAAGGGATGTAAATGTGGCTAATTTAAAACCGTAAAGTGCGGTTGTCGCGACCATAAGTCCCATGAAGTTACTACCTGAGTCTCCTATATATATTTTAGCTGGTGGAAAATTATAAACTAAGAAGCCTAATAGGGAGCCAATCATAAGAATCGCAATTGTCGTATCCATGTTTCCAAGTTTCCCGCCCCCAATAATCGTGGCAATGATCGTAATCGTTAAAAAGTAAATAATGCTGATGCCACTACTTAGGCCATCCATACCATCGGACAAATCAATGGCATTGATAATTCCAACCATAAAAATTAATGTGATTAGATAGTTTAGAGGTGTTGGAAAAACAAAATGAGCGCCTAATATGGTAACGTCATCAATGGTAATTTTTCCGTATAAAATTATAATTAAAACAGCAACTATTTGACCAATTAGTTGGTATTTTGCACTGATGGGCTTAATATCATCAATGAGTCCTACCATTAGGATAATGAAACTAGCTATTAAAATAGAAATCATTTCGGTCGTTCCACGACCAAAAATCATGTATCCAAATAGAAAAGAAATAAAGACTGCTAGTCCACCAATGGTTGGCATTGGTACTTTATTTAATCTTCGTTTATTTGGATAATCAATTGCTCCGATATGAAAAGCAATTTTTTTACAAATAGGTACTAAGATTAAACTAAAAATAAAAGTTGTCGCGATCATCAACAAAATATTTGTTATATTGACTTCTAAGCGCATACTACCACTCCTTGTTATTTCTTATTATACCTTATTTTTCCAAGAAAAAACAGAAACACGTCTTTGTTTCTGTAAATTTTTTTCCTTATGTTAATTATTTTCTTTGATTTTTCTTGCAAAGTTGCTACCAAGGATTATCATAACTAAAGTTGCGACTCCAAGCACACTTAAGATAGTGATGATGTTATCTTTTGTTTGAGGATTTTCTTCATTTACAACTACATTATTCGCTCCATAAACAAATAAATGGTTTGTATTAAATGTTAACATTCCTTCTTTTCATTGTCACGAAAACATAGAATTAAAACGAAAAATTCTATCACTTTAGGTCATTTTATTTGTTATTTTATTATTTAAATTATATGGTATCTGATTTCTTTTTTTCTTCAGTAAATTGTTGCCACAGTACTTCTTTATCCAAAGTTTTGGGATTATTTTTCCGTTTATTTATATACTCTTCAAATGTACCGATAACTTTTGCAGGATTTCCAGCAACCACTGTATTTGGTAAAACATCTTTTGTAACTACGGTTCCCGCGGCAATCACAGCATTCGGGCCTATTTTGGTATTTCCTAAAATGGTTGAATTACATCCGATAAATACGTTGTCCATTATTTCAATACAATTTTGTTCATAACTAAATTCTCCTTGATTTAGTTGGTTTAATCCTAAATGAAAAATATCGTGGGTAACAAAAGTTACATTGCTTGTGACAATGATGTTGTTATGAAATTTAATTAATTTGGGATCTGATGGAATAAATCGTGGTTGAAAGAAAACATTCTCACCCATTTCTTTAAATATTTGATGTTTTTTTAAATACTTATTTCGTTTGTCGCTGTTAAGCATTAAAGCGATTCTTAATCTTTTTAATTGGTCTTTGGTCCACGGTTTCATTCTCTTTTGCTCCTTTCTTTTCTTCATTTAATCCATACAATAAGGCTAAGTAAGTTGAGACCATCGGGCTTATTAGTACATGGCCACTGAAAAGGGAAATAATTATTAATAGGATTAGTAGAAATTTATATAACATAGACAATTTTTTTTGACGTAAAGCAAAAATACTATAAAAAATATAAAGGACAAATCCTATTATACCAATACTATAGAAAATGTCAAAAATGTCGATTTCAATATCTTTACTTGCTAAAATTTTACTTCGACCAATACCAAAAAATTGATTTATTAAGGGACTTTTTATATATTCTTGGTGAATGTTTGCCAAAAAATCGAGACGATTACTATAAATGATATTATCAATATTTTCGATAGAAATAAGTTCTCCTATGGAACTAATTTTATAGTAATCTAATGAAGTACTAATATTTTGATAGAAAGCTGTTTTAGGTAGTATTATAACGGTTCCTACTATGCCTATAATAAAGCCCGTTAAAAAAATCGAACGGTGTTTTTTTATTGTTGATAACACTTTTTGACGATTTACATAAAGGAAGAAAAGGACAATTAAAATTACACTTAAATACATCGTTTTGGTTCCTAACAAAGCTAACATACTTAAGACTAATAGACTATATAAAATTAGATTTCTTTTTTTCTTTTGATGATATAAATACGTAAAAGCAATGGGTATTAGAAGAATAAAAATATTCGCTAATTCATTTCCGATATAAAAATAGGAAAGATAAAGATTTTTATTTGGATAAATTTCATTAATGTTATGCCCTAAATTAAAGGGATAGGGAATTAAATAGATTAGTAGATATAAAACTGATATTTGAGTGATTAGTTTGGGATTTAAATAAGGATTTACTGCATTCGCAAAATAAAGAATGAGGGTTGGTAAATAAAAGATTTTTATCAGATTTGATACTTCTTGAAAAAGGGAGCCATTTTGACTATTTATCCATAAGCTTATTATGCTATAAATAGTAATTGCAATGAAATATTTCCAACATTTTTTTTCATTTTTTATTAAAGAAAAAATAGCAAATAATAGGAAAATTCCTTTGAAGGCTAAACCAATACTCGGCCAATTGTTCCAAGTAGCTATAGATGAAAATAGATCAATGAAAGGCATGATAAGAAGAAAGTAATAAATTAATTTATGAATCTTTTTATTTGCTGCCATTTTTACCACCTCGTTATTATTATCTTATCATTTACTAAAGTAAAAAAAAAGAAAATTTCTTATTTCTTTTTCTTTTTTTTCTTCTTGCCATCGCCTAAAATATCAAACATAGTTTCTTCTGGTACTTCTTCTTTTTTCTCTTTTGATTTGGCCGCTTCTAAATCTTTTTTATTTAAAGTAACTGTTTTTTCATAATCTTCAATCATTTTAGTTACATCATCCATTTTTTTCATTGCTTCTTCATTTGTTAACTTGGTTGGAAATGGAATTTCTTCAGTTACTTTTTTTGATTCTTTTGAATTTTTTTGGTTGCCCTTCTTTTGTTTTTCTTTCTTTTCCTCTTTGATTATTGGCTCTTCTATTTTTACTTCTTTTTGTTTTTTTTCTTTCTTTTTCTTCGGACTTTTAATTGCTTGTATTGTAATAATAATTAAGCAAAAAATGCAAAGGCCTCCAAAACCTAAAATACCTATTTTATATTTTTTTAATTGTTCTGTATACGTATTTATCCAATTTTCATTATAAAGAGTGTATGAATTATTCTCTTTATCATATAGATAATAATTTTTCTTACCTGTGACAATATCCATAGCATAAATTATATACACATCTTCTGTATTTGCTTTTAAGGCTTCGTAAGACTCTTCTAAAATAGTAATTTTTGTTTTTGTAAATCCTTCAAATTCTGAATCAATTGGTAGTATATATAATAGTAGTTGATTTGACTGATTTTCGTTATAAAGTTCATAAGTGTTTTTTTCCGCATCATAAATGGCAAAATATTGGTCTCCTTTACTGTCTTTGACACTGACTAATGTAAAACCGGAAGTAGCACTTTGAAATGCTGGAATATCAAAATTGTTAATATTTACAGTTGTGGCTTCATAAGTAGATGGAATTTCAACATTTTTTACATTTTTCATAATCGTGTACTCTGTATTATTTATTTTGATATTTATTGGATTTTCATCTTTGACATTAACAGTGATTTTATAAATTCGCTCAACACCTGTCTCGCTTGTAACTTTAATTTCAAATGTATTTGCTCCTTCATTTACTTCTACTTCACCAGTTCCAAATACCATGGCATATCCACTTGCTGCTGAAGCCTCTAGAGTAACTTTATCTACAGTATTTGGTACTTCTACTGTATATTCCACGGTATCTTGATTAAATTCAGGAGTTAATGTATAACCCGTTACGCCAATGCTTTTTAAATAATTATTGCTGTCTTTTTCGCGGGCTGTAGTTACAGAAACTGTACGTGATGCGTTTATCGATGTTGTAGTTCCATCTTGGCTAGTCGCATCCCCAGTAACTGTAAAACCAATTGCTCCAGTACTTGTTGATTTGCAAGTTACTGAAAGATATTTTGTTGTATTGGCTGCATCTGCCGTAGCGTCTGCAAAAGAAGTAGTACAACCACTTGTTGACCCACTACTTTTAATTGTTATGTTCCATGAAGCAACATTTTTCAGTTGGATTGTTGCTGTAACTGAAGAACCCACTTCAATGGAACTTGCTCCAGTGTAAAAACTGTATGTAGGTGCTGCATTAGCAAAAATTATTCCTGTAAAAAAACACATAATTGAAAATAATATTTTGTTAAAATTTTTCATTTTACCTCTTTTCTATGCTTGGTTAATTCCTTTTTGACCAAGTAAATACTGTCTAAGTCTTAATAAATCGGCTGAGTTAATATTACCTGTTGTATTGGCTAATTTTGCAGCCTCTAAATAGGCACCTGATAAATTCACTTGACCTAGTAGATACTGTCTCATTCTAAGTAAATCAGCTGAATTAATGTTTCCATCTCCTGTAAGATCGCCGTAGATAACGACTGTATAGGTTTCTCCTGTACTAAAAGTTATTGTTGTACCAGTAGTTACTTTTTCTGTATTTCCTAATAAATTTCCATTTGCATTTTTAAAAGTCACTTCAGATGAATTTGTCTTATTTTTTAAGGAAGAAACGGTAGCA
Source organism: uncultured Bacilli bacterium (assembly GCA_944363605.1). Classification (GTDB taxonomy): domain Bacteria; phylum Bacillota_I; class Bacilli_A; order RF39; family UBA660; genus Ventrenecus. The sequence goes on along the minus strand of CALVUM010000079.1, from coordinate 7,196 downwards.
TTTACAGTTAAATTGGTAATATAACTTCCCTTTCTATTTAGCCCCATATTAGATAAATGAGTAGCTACTGGTGTTACATTTGGGGTACTTGGTTCTTCAGGAGTGACGACTGGTATAGAGGAATCTCCACTAGTATTTCCAACAAAAATTCCATCACTATTTATTGAGGCTCCAGCTGCTGCATAATGTAATCCATCATAAACCCCTGTATAAGCTCCAATGTTAAAGAAGTTATAAAATCCAATATATGTTTGTCCGTTGTATGTAAATTGTGCTCCAGTTACTGCTGCACTTCCTGTTGTTCCAACTTCCAGTTTTGACAAAGAAGCTAGATAAACAGGACTTACATTATAAGTTCTTCCGGCTTCCATAAAAATACTTGAGTATTCTAAATTATCAATCGGATCTTTTCCATTCATGAAAGTATTAGATAAAACACTTTTTACAATTTCTTCTGTATAAATGGGATTGTTGGATAAATCTTCAAACATTAAAATAGATTCTTCTGTCAGAAAATTTCTAGAATCCATAAAGTATGCAACCGATTCTGTACTTGCAAGATACCAATCATTTCCCTCTTTTAATTGATTTGACGGGTCAATACATACTTGACAATTCGATTTTTGAATATAACTCACGTTATGTTCTTCATTCACTGAAGTATAAAAATCTAATCCTGTCTTTAGAGCTTCAAAAGTCCAATTCGGATATTTGTTATGTAATTCTCTTAACCATTTCTTATAGCTTTCATCAAACCCCTGAGCATCAAGTTGTGCTTCAAATTCTTGATCTGTAACTATGCTTGTTCCACCACTTTTTACTCCATCTCGTGGATGAGCAGTGGCTTCTGGCATATTTTCAAAAATTGGAATATAGAAATGAAGTGGTAATGATAATAAATCATTACTTTTATAGCTACTATAAGATATTCTTGCCTTTGATTTAGGTGCTTGAATATCAGTTTGATATTGATGATTAAATAAGGCACTTGTTGCATTAGGATTCACTTGAAATTTTTGAAGATAGCTGGTATTTTGACCTTGAGAAATATAATCACTTGCTAAAAAATCGGCACCTCCCATGATGGCTTTTTTAGGACTTGTCCATGGTCTACCGTAAGAGGCACTGACGATTTCCCCAGCTAAAGCTACATAACTAGAGCAAATGTATCCGCTTTTGCCATTATAATCGACACTGTACCATCCTTCACTACATCCATCACCAGCAATTTTACTCGTATTTGTTACACTTACTATAACTCCTTTATTTACATAACCAAGGATAGAACTGTTTGTAGTTGGTGAGCTTCTAAATCTTACTTCGTTTCCAGTAATAGTTCCTTGGGTTGCAGCACTAGCAATTGGAAGAAAAGATGTGATTGATAAAAAAAGAATTCCAATGGACATTGTAAGCGAAAATGTTTTTTTTATAAACTTCATTCATCTATCCTCCTCGTATTCGACAATATTATACCATATTTCTTATAGTTCTTAAAATACTCCTCTTTTTTTTGCTGTAAATAAACTATCAAATATTGAGTATTTTTTTCTTTTATTATATAATTTTAGTTAGATATTTTAAATGAATATGAAAGGGTGTTTTATGAAAGTATTTTTTTCAAAATTAAAAAGAGCAAATATGGTAATGAAAATTTTTTATTTTCTTACATTAATTCTTTATTGGGTTAGTTATGGCTTTTTTTGTAAAAGTGTTCTTTCCCTTGTTGGAATTGAAACGGTAATCCGAATTATTGTTTTGGTTGTTGCCGCGATATTTGGTCTTATTTATACAATATTCGGACTCACAAAAATGTTTCAACATAAAAAAGTTGGTTTTATTTTATTAACTGTTTTTACATTTTTATTTGCTTTAGTTTTTAGTTTTGCATCTTATTATATTGATCGGTTATATAATAAGATTGAAAATTTTACAGCAAAGGAAACTAGTACATATACCACGGCAATAGTCACACTTACTTCTACGGCTTTTGATAAAGATAGCACTATTGGAATGATTACAGATGAAGAGGATCGAACTGGCTATATTTTACCAATGGAAATGATTAATAAAAAAAATATTTCTAATTCTATTGAATATTATGATAATACTTTGGAAATGCTCGATGCTTTATACGCTGGCGAAGTTGATGCGATTTTTATTAATAAAGACTATGTAACTTTATATAGTGGTGAGGAAAAATATCAAAATATTGCTTCAGAAACAAAAATTGTTCAAGAGTATTCTAAAGAAATGAAAACGGAAGAAAGTGAATTATTAGTTAGTACAAAAAGTTTAACTGAACCATTTACAGTTTTAGTAATGGGCGTTGATTCGGAAGCTACTGATGGATTAGATGCCAATGCTGCTTTTAATGGCGACACATTGATTTTGATTACTTTTAATCCCAAAACTTTGACAGCAACAATGTTTAGTATTCCAAGGGATTTATATGTCCCTATTATTAGTAGTTCTGGAAGAAATTTAGGATTAAGTAAAATCAATTCTTCGGCTGCTTATGGAACTGCTAGTACGGTAAATACAATTGAGAATTTAACAGATATTGAAATTGATTATTTTGTAAAAGTAAATTTTCAAGGGGTTATTGATTTAGTCAATACTTTAGGTGGAATTGATGTTGATGTCGAAGCGCCTGATTATAAACCTTATATTAATACTTATGGTGAAGGAAGACTATGTGAAAGTGGAGCTGATCGAACATACACCAATATGGTTTGTATGGATACTGGATGGCAACATTTAAACGGTGAACAAGCATTAGCTTATGCGCGAAATCGTCATGGTTTTTTAGAAAGTGATATTGCGCGAAATCGTCATCAACAACAAATTATTGAAGCCATTGCTAAGAAACTTGTTCAAACTTCAAGTTTTAGTGATTTTGAAAATCTTTTGGATACAATTAGTAAAAATATTGCAACAAATATGAGTACTTCTCAAATACTGTCTTTTTATCAATCTTTGAAAGGAATGTTACTACGAGCTTTAAGTGGAGATAATTTTATTGAAATTAAAAAAATGCAACTTACATATTTTAGCTTTTCTAATGTTTATGGTTTATCTTGTCTAGGGTATTATGAAGGTAGTTTAAATGCTATTACGAAAGAAATGGAAGAAAATTTAGGATTATCTACTCCAAAAACAATTAAAACTTTAAGTTATGATTATTCTGTAGATTATGAACAAGATAGCGAGATTATTGGTAAAGGAATTTATTCTGGCGGAAAAGTTCCAGATAGTTCTGTAACAAATCCTCCTACTCCAGATCCAGAACCAGAGGAAGATCCTCAGCCTAGCGAGCCTTCTATAGATGAAAATGAGCCTACAGATGATGATCCTGAAGAACCAATTGAAGATCCTTCTAAAGAACCAGATGATGAGAAGGAACCAACTATTCCCGGTACTCCAGAAGAACCTAGTACTGATCCCGATGATTCTGATTCCTCTAACGAAAACGAGGAAAATGACAATAAACCAACTACGCCTGATGATGAGGATACATCAAGTACACCTGGTGAGCCTGCTTTAGATGATTAGACTTTGCAAATTGCAAAGTTTTTTATATGAAAAAAAACAGCTATTTTTGGCTGTCTTCAATATATTTTTTTATGTTCTCACTGCTCTTGGCATTTAAAGTAAAATCAGCAAATTTTTGAGCTTTGAAAAGTGGATAAGCTGCACACCCGATCATTGCAGCATTGTCTGTACAATATAGAATATTTGGAACATGAAATGTTGCGCCCGCTTCGGCACATGTTTTGGCCATTTCTTCTCTTAAATATTTGTTTGCGGAAACACCGCCTGCTAAAATCATGTTTTTGATTTGAGTATTTTTTAAAGCTAGTCCTACTTTTCTTGTTAGTTCTTCAACCGCTGTTTTTTGAAAGGAACAAGCTAGGTCCGCGACACGAATCCCATGATTTCTTTGTCTTTCGTTATGAACAAGATTAATTATATAACTTTTTAATCCACTATAACTAAAGTTGTACGAGTCATCATTCATTGGTTTTGGAAGTTCATAGGTGTCTTTTCCTTCTAAAGCCATTTTCTCAATTTTAGGACCACCTGGATAAGGTAAATTTAAAACTCTTGCTACTTTGTCATATACTTCTCCTACTGCGTCATCCATTGTACTTCCTAAAACTTCCATTTCTGTTTCATTTTTTAAAATAAGCATATCCGTATGACCTCCGCTAACTATGAGTGCAAGGGTTGGATATGTAATTTCGTATTCAATATTATTTGCATATATATGTCCCATAGTATGATTTACAGCTATTAAAGGTTTGTTATATACCAAAGAAAGTGTTTTTGCGCATTCTACCCCAACTAAAAGGCTTCCAAGTAATCCAGGTGCATAAGTCACTGCGATAGCATCAATGTCTTCTATTTTTCCAGAAAATTTCTTTAATGTTTCTTCTAAAACCAAAGTTATACTTTCGGTATGCATTCGACTAGCAATTTCTGGGACAACTCCGCCAAAACTTGCATGCGTTTCCATTTGGGTTGCGATAGTGAGAGCTTCGACTTCTCGACCATTTTTCACTATTGCCATAGAAGTCTCGTCACATGAAGTTTCTATAGCAAGAATGTGGATATCTTTATTCATCCTTCATTTTCCTTTCCATTACATAAGCATCTTTTTGGCCATAGTATTTTTTTCTGGTGTGGATAACTTTAAAACCAAATTTTTCGTAGAGTTTTATCGCATTTATGTTATCAACAGCTACTTCTAATAAGAAAATGGTATTTGGCTTACTCACACTTATCATTTGATCAAGTAAATTTGAAGCTATTTTTTGGCATCGATATTTTTTCTCTACGTATATGTCCACAATATCGGTCGAGTTATCAACAGTTGTATATATTAAGAATCCTACAATTTGTTCATCTTGTTCATAGACTACTACGTGAAAATATTCTTCTTTAATTAACTCATCCAAATTATACTTTTGGCGATAGTTTTCGTGAAGATTTTCCCCTAATTTATATATTTGTTCAAAATCTTCTTTTTTAGCTTTTCTTATCATTTTCTACCTCAATTTTTTTTACATAAAGGGGATTTACTATGTGGGGATTTGTTGGAGATTTCTGATGAGCAAAAATACACAAATTTTCCTCATTTATTTTTTCGCAATAGCAAATATTTTTGTTGATAACCCAGTCTTCTAAATCACTTGTTTTTATATATTGATAATCCACAATTTGATTTTGAGTTTTTTGGCCTACGTAAACGCCATTTTTTTCTTTTAAAACAAGATATTCATTTTCTTTAGCATTGTCTATGTAAAGTTCAAGACTAGTTATTGTTCGGATAGGTATTTTTAAAGTATAGGCTAAGGTCTTTCCTATAGTGACGCCTATACGCACCCCTGTAAATGAACCTGGTCCATTAACTACAATTATATCGTCTATGTCTTGAATCGATAAGTTTGCCTCGGCTAATAAATCTGTCAATAATGGCATGCAGATAGTGCTGTGATTTTGACTTTCGGAACCTTCTTTTTTAAAGCAAAGCTTTTCTTCTTGATAAATTGCCAAAAGAATTTTTTCGCCGTGTGTATCTATAAATAACGTGTTCATAAATGCTCCAATCTATATGTGTATGTAGTATACTTTTTTTTCTAATTGTTTGTCAAATAAAAAGCCCCATTGTTATAGGACTGAATCGCATACATCTTCGTATATTTTTCCGTGTGGTTTAAATATTAAAACGCGAGTATTCTCGTCAATAAAGCGAAAATCTATATCTAATCTTTCCTCAGGTAATTCCTCTTCTATCATATCTGCCCATTCAATGATAGTTACTCCACCTTTTGTAAAATAATCTCTAATTCCTATATTCTCTTTATTTTCTTCTAAACGGTAAACATCCATATGGTATAATGGTAATTCTCCCATCTCATATTCTTTTACAATATTAAATGTTGGTGAAGTAATTGTTTCTTCAATACCTAGAGCTTGGGCAAAACCTTTAACAAAAACTGTTTTTCCAGTACCAAGTTCTCCATTTAAACAGATGACCATATTGGGAAATTTTTCACTCTCGATATTTTGCGCTAATTCAAGGGTATCCATTTCATCTTTTGATGTATATTTATAATCCATTCTTATCACCTAAAATTATTTTAATATACTCTAAATCTCTTTGCAATATATACTTATTATTTCATCATAATTTGACATTTTTTCATTAATTTATAATAGTGTACAGTTGTATGTGTTATATCCTCTACTAATGAACCTAACATGTTTTGTAAATCTTTTATTAGAATAAGCACGGTTTTTATTTGTTCAAGTGAAATTTTTTTACGAGGCGTGATAAACTCTATTTTATCCTTATTTATTTTATATGAAAGTGGATCTGAGGATAAACTTAACTTTTGCTTTAAATTCATTATCCACTTTAAATCTTTTAATAAGATATTTCTTACTTTTGTAAAGGAAATATAGTACATTTTGGTATCTTTGGCACGTTCTTCGACACCATAACCAAATCGTAATTGATTGAGGTCTAAAGCGCTGCTGCTTTTAATATTTAGATCGCAAATCAAACCACCTTTTTCTAATTGTTTTAAAATATATACGGTATAGGCATGAGAAAGACACCAGTAACTTGTATTTTCTTCTAACGTTTGATAAAAATTAGCTGAAGCTAATAAAAAATTTTCAAGGTGATTGGGATTTTTTAAAGCCATTAATCTATTTGGTAAAGAGTAGTATGCTTGATCGATTTTATTCGTATCCTTTTCTATATAAAAAGAATTAAACAATTCTTGAGAAGGAAAACTATATATATCCTGTATCGACCTTTGTAAAGCAAATATAATGATATTTAAATTATTCCATAATTCCATAATTTCCTCCAATAAAAAAAGAACATATTTGTTCCTTTATAACAGAATTCAAACTATCAAGTAACGTAAAAAGTAGTGATAGAAGGAAACTTGATCCGTTTGTATTCATCAACTAAAAAAGAGGATAAAAAAAGCACTTTTTCAGTTGCTTATTCATTTTATCACAATAAAAAACTGTTGTAAAGGAATTATTGAATTTTTTGCAAAAAAAAAATTGGCAACTACCTATTTTCGCTTATCACTATCGTCGGCGTACTAGTGCTTAACTTCTCTGTTCGGGATGGGAAGAGGTGTACCCACTAGGCTATCGTTACCAATAAAGGA
>CALVUM010000078.1 GCA_944363605.1 uncultured Bacilli bacterium | reverse complement strand
AACCTCTGAATCATCTAAAGAATGTAATTTTTTGATGAACTCCTCTGTTACTCCTTCCTCTCCTGGTTTAATTGTGATTTTAGTTCCATCGTCAAAGATGTAGGTATAAGTACCCCTGTTTTCTTGTCTTGTTTTATGACTTTTCATTTAAAAGTCCTCCCTTCCTTCTTGCCTGCTCTTTTGCAGAGCAGAAGGAAAGGAAAAAAGAGTCCGTGCTTTTTTAGTACACGGACTCCTACTACCTGATTTAGAGTGCAATAAAGAGAGGGTACTAAAATAAGCGTTTTTACCAGTAATGGTAATAATAACTTTTTATTCGTATCCTTCCGCCCTTATTGCAAATCAGGCTTCATTAATATTTTACGGATCAAGTTTTTATTTCTTCTCAATCGCTGTTTTAATTTTATAGCGAATACAATAGTAATTGAAGATAGCAAAAAAACACATAACTTTTTATAATTAGTTATGTGTTTTATGTTGTATTTTAGATGCTTTTATAATATAATTTATATATTAAATATTATTTGAAATTACTTATTTACAATTAATCTATAAATTCATAGCTTAATGGCTAATTTAGGTAAGGAGGATTTTTATAAAAATGAGCGAAATAAAAGAAAATTTTTTTGAAAATAATGCATTATTTAAGTTTGATACTTATTCATGTGATATGGTAACAGATGTAATTCATACTTCACCAAATGAAGAACCAAGTTATAATTACAAAATATCAGCTAATTCTTTAAAACCAATAACTTTAGCTTATGCACCTAAACAAGGCTTGGTTAGAATAAATAAAATTACAGGTTCTATTGAAGAATCTAATATACTTGGTAGATTTATTTCTTTATGTGATAAACCAGAAAAAGAACTCATTAAATTTATGAATGATAATGGTTTTATTTTTCCAGTTGAAATCGACAACTACGAAACAATAAAAAAAGAAGAACTATTAAACATTTTAACTCGACTAAAACTAACAGTTGAGTTGATGTCTAATATTTCTTCTATAAAAAAAGATTATCATAAAATAGTTTTAAGCATCATTAATTTATTATTTTATAGACCTGTTGAATTTACCACAGATTCAATGCAAAGCACTTACACAACACATCACTATGACTACGTTGATTTACTTAAATCTAGTGGAGACACATTATCTGATAAGAGAAAACAACAAGAATTTAATTCAGATGTATATACTATTGAAAATGATACTATTTTCCCGAATTATGAAATTAACATCGCAGATTATAATGACATTATATGTAGTGCAATCCCTAGTATATTTAAAAATATTATGTGTTTATATGTTGGTTTAGATTCAAAAAATACAATAGAAAGAAAAATAACAGATGTTCTTTATCATTCATTAAAAGAATGTAAAAGTTTAGAAAGTTTTGGAAATACTAAAAATAGCTTAAAAAATATTAGTGATAATTTTCAAAAAACAATTATTGATGTAGCAAAATACATTATAGGAGAAGAAATAAATTCAAATTTAAATAGAATTTATCCTGTTTATAATATGGATAAAATAACTCCTTCTTGGAAAATAGATGATTTATTAAGTGCATTATATTTTTCAATTTTCTATCTTAATTCAGAACTTGAATTATATCGTCAATGTGCAAATCCAAGATGTAGTAAATGGTTTCTCGTAAGAACAACAACCACTAAAAAGAAATATTGCAGTCAAGAATGTTGCAACCGAGTAACTCAAGATAAGTATAGAAAAAATAAAAGAATCGAAGAAAAGAAAAAAAAATCTGTATGAGCTCGTCATACAGATTTTTTCTATATTCTTGGCTTAGGTACTTCACCTCTACCTAAAACTGCCTCAATACATTCTGCTAAAGCTATTTTTTCTTTCATAGGTTTTCCAGAATAATGATACATTAAATGTCTTGTATCCATAACTATTCCTTGTATTCTTTCATAGTTCTTTTTATTATCTCGCCAATCCCCAACAGCCTCTCCTATGTTTCCTACAAAGTCCTTAATTTCAAAATAGTTCTTTGCCATATTAAAAGGCATTATAAACGCATTAAATAACGAATCGTTTTTAATACCTTTATGTTTTTCTAAGTATTCTCCATATGTAATTTGTTTATTGATTGATGATCCATCTGGTAAGTGATCTGGTATTCCTGTCCAGCCATATTTATAGCACTTCGCATCTAACACATAATATTTATCATTATAAATCATTATTGTATCTGGCATAAGCGGTCTTTTTTCTTTATATTTACCATAATCTAATAACCAACGAGAACGAGGGAAAAAATTTTCTTTGTTTCTTTCTCCAAATGCTCTATCTATTAATTTTTCCCATACATGGTCAAAGTTATCAGTTCCAAAATAAAATTGTCTGTCAGAAGTTTTTTCATCCATATACTCAAGCATATCTTTCATTGCTTGAAACAACATTCTCTTTTTATCATCATTTGTATTTCCTAACTTCGCATTTAAAATAGCAATTGATGTTTTAGGATCTGGATGTGGTCCAGGGTTTTCTGGCATATATGGTACATACAACCAACCTAATTTTTTAAAAGCCTCATAAACGCAAAAACGATTAATTTGAGTTATAATTTTTGTATCATTAGGAGTTACATCTTTTACAGTAAATTCTGTATAAATGAATGAACTAACACCGTTTTTTTGTTGTACCAATGGAACTTGATCACGCACTGTTCTTGTCCAGTTTTGTTTTCCCTTTGATGCTGTTTTGTAGATTGGATCAACTTCTGTATAATATTTTCCACCTTTTTCAAAGTAATATTCTATAACACTTTTATAAGCATTTATAGGAAAATCTACTGTTTGTGGTGCTGCAAATTTATTTATTGCAAGTAATCTATCTTCACTTGTAGTAAATTCAGATAAAACTTGTATTAGGTGTTTAATATCTTTTCTAATCTCTCCATCTTCTTTTGGCAATTGGTAACCTATAGGGAAATAGACCATAGCATTATCCGAATCTGCTTTAATCCCTACAAAACGGTCTCCGTCCTCATTAGAATTAACATGGCAATGTTTAGATATATCATCATCAGTCATTGCCTTGTATAACGCTGAATCTAAATCCATATATTATCACCACCTTACTCTTCTGAATGAGTAAATGCATCTTTTACATTATCTCTAAACATATCAAATCTATTAATTCCTTCTGAATACATAAACTTCCTAATTACTTGTTCTAAACTTTGATATTCATTAGTGTTAAATACTATTTCTCTGTTAAATTTAAATGCATCATCCCATAAATATTTGATTACCTTCTCTGGGAATCTTCTATTTTGTTTCATGGCATTTCTTATTTCTGCAAGTCTATTTTTATCACCTTCATTAAGATTGTGATTCTCTTCTTTTTTACGTAATGCGTCATATTCCCCTTCTGATAAATGCCCCATCTTATCATCAAATATTAAGTCTTGTAGATGAACAAAATATGCACCTAGACGTTTATCTTCTGCAGATGTCATTCTTGCATTATTACCAACAATAATATTATTGATTTCAGTACAGAATTTTTTCCAAGTTACTCTTGTATCTAATATCTCTGCATCAGCTAATTTCTTATCAACGTGTTCAAAATTATTCTCAATAAGTCTCATTTCCCATCTACGTTGAAAAGCAGTATCTAATGTAAATACATTTTGGTCTGATGTATTCATTGTTCCAATTATAGATAGATTAGATGGTATGCGTACTTTATGTCTAGCATCACCATAAACTACCTTTGCAATATTTTCATTAGTGATTCCATATTCACTTGTTCCAACGGGGAATTCATCATCATATTGAGTATTTTCACTTTTTCTATCTAATAATTGGAATACCTCACCAAATATTGCTGGAGCATTTCCACGATTAATCTCTTCAATTATAAGTATATATTCTTTTTCTGGATTATGATATGCATCTTTTAAAATTGTAGTAAATGGTCCTGGAGTAAATTTATAACTTACTTGTCCATCTTCCGCAACATTAGGTAATATTTGTCCTATAAAGTCTGAATAAGTATAATCTGGGTGAAAAACCAAACGTTCAACATTAGTACTTGCTTTGCAATACTCATGTTCAATAGTCCAACTTTTACCAGAACCTGGAACACCGTATAATAATGTATTTGTTCCAGTTACTAGTCTTTTTTCTTCATATTTGTCTGTATGTAATTCACTAGTTTCTGTAATATTTCCATTTTTTTCTAAATAATCATATTGAAGATTTTTATAGTTTTCAATATAAAAATAAATGAATTCTGGTCTAAAGACAACAAGATTCTTTCCAGTTGTCTTATCAATATAATAACCTGCATTCTTCGCTGGCAAAATATCTGTTTTCATATTTACTCTTAAGCTTGGATTTGCTGGATAATTTTTTTCCATCTCGACTGGCCATGCTACCACTATCATATCAGACAATGAATTTTTATTCTCATAAACATAAAATCCAAGAATTAAAGCATCATCATAATATTCTCTTGGATCATTTTCTGTTCCTAATTGAATTTTCTTTTCTTCACGATTACGTTCTGGATCCTCTTTACGAACATTTCCATGAAATAAATGAAAGCGTTTATTTATGCCTAAATTTTCATTTTTCAATTCTATAAGATAATGTGCTGATGTTATTTCCTCAATAAGAGTATAAGTCCATCCATTTATTGAAAACATCCTTTCTATCATGTCCTTTTTTTCCGATGGGGTTAATGTTACTGGAATACCAGTAATTAAAGACCCTCTCGAATTAACTTCATATCGTTCCTCTCTATCCATTAAAATATACCTCCTTAATTTTTTGAGCTAATATGTAAGCCATATCAGCTGGAACTGCATTTCCTATCTGACGCCACTGTTCTTTCATATCGCCAGATAAATAATAATCATCTGGAAAAGTTTGTAACCTCTTTAATTCTTCAATTCTAAGAAATCTATTTTTCCAATGGAACGGTCCTTGATTAGTAGAAAAACTAGCCTGTATAGTCCACGATGGTCTATCAGGTGATAATTTTAAAAGGAAAGTCCAATATCTTGATTTCCATTTAAATTTAGGTTCTAAACATCCTCTCTTTTCTGTAAAAAATAAATAATTATCTCCTGGAGGAATTTGTTTTAATAAATCATAGTGCTTAGTACCTGGTCGTTGAAGTTTTTCTTCTTCTGTTATATTATCAAATTCCGAAATAACATCTCCACATGTGACCCATGGTTTTTTATTTGTTTTTTTAGCTGGATCCTCATGTGTTTCTTCTGGAAATTCAAACTTTGGCAATCTTTTCAAGCTACCAATACAAATAAACCTCTTTCTAGTCTGTGGTATTCCATAATTTGCACAATTAATAACTTTAAATGTGATGTTATATCCAAGTTTATCTGCTGTCTCTTTTAAATAATTAAATTCCTCTGTGTGTGTTTTAAATGTAAATCCATCTACATTTTCAAATAAAAACACCTTTGGCTTTAGTATTTTTAATGCTCTAAAATATTCTGGTACAGCAAATCCTGCTCTTTCATCTTCAAATCCGTCTGCTTTTCCGATTAAATAATGTCTCGTTTGACTATATGGAGGACATGGTGGGCCCCCTATTAAACAATCAATTTTTCCATATTTTTCTTTTAAATCCTTAAAGTTTATTTTTCTAATATCTCCACAAAATATATCCTCTGACATATTATTAATTTTTAGTGTTTCACACGCAATGTCCCAAACGTCAGTTGCAAATATTGTTTTAAACCCTGCCTTTTTGAAACCAATGTCTAATCCTCCAGCTCCTGAAAATAAACTTACAACAGTTGGTTTTGTTATATCCACTTGCATAATTCTTCCACCACCTTTTTTGCAAGTAATGGTGGCACTGCATTCCCTATCTGTTTATGTTGAGAATAAGTACTACCAAAAAATTTATAATCATCTGGAAACGTCTGTATTGCTGCCAATTCTCGTATATTTAGTCTTCTATTTTTCCAATGAAATGGTCCTTCCCAATGTCCTGGACTTGCAATTATTGTCCATGAAGGCAAATATGGATGCAACTTAAGTAATGATGACCAATACCTTTTTCCAGCCACAAATACAGGCTTAGGATGATTCTCTCTTTCAGTTAAAGCTATATAATTTTTACCAAAAGGAACACAAGTTAATTCCTTTTCCCATTTTCCTTCTATTTCTAATTTTTCATCTATACAATATTTTGGATCATCAAATTTCCCTATCCAATCTATTACTCTTTCATATTGAAGTAAATTAGGATTTTTTAATATATCTTTTTCAGAACCATGTGTCTTTTCTAATTTAGCATTTATTTCTTTTTTACTTGCTAAGAAAAATACTCGTTTTCTCTTTTGAGGTATGCCATAATCCGCAGCATTAACTTTCAATAACGAATAATTATATCCTAGTCTATTCATATTTTCGTATATAGTTTCTACTGCTTCCTTATTTGATGGGTGTAAAATACTTTCAACATTTTCAAGGATGAATCCATCGGGTTTAATTTCTTCAATCAATTTAAAATATGGTGTAATCATATTTCTAGGATCTTCACTTGAATTCCTATTTTCGTTGGTAACCCAGTAACCAGCCTTTGAAAAAGGTTGACATGGTGGTCCACCAATAATAATTAATTTTTCTGGTTTTTCTTTTTCAATAATTTCTTTATAATGACTACCATCAATTTTAGTTATATCACCAACTTCATGTATTGTATTTTTAAAAAATTTATTTAAACTTAATGTCTTAACACTATCTTCAAAATTATCGATACTAGATATAACTTTTATTCCAGCAAGTTGAGTTCCTATATCTAATCCTCCCGCACCAGAAAACATACTAATAGCTTTTATATCTTTTTTAAAATCTATTTCTAAATCGTTAACTGTATAACCTTTATGTTCATATTGAATTATAATATTTCCATCCTTGTCTAATTCAAAATCAGAAAGCATTGCTTCTTTTTGATGGGACGTAATATTATTAAAATATTTTTTTTCAATTTTATATTTCGCCATTTTACTACCTTCCTTACTCTTCTAACGTCCAAACTCCACGCTTAATATTTCTTATTTTTTTATGCTGTTTTAAATTTGTTCTGCTCCATCGTAATCTATAATTAAGTTTAGTATCTATTCCATTTTCATCTTCCATTAAAACTATTTCTTCAGATAAATTTAAAATTTCTATTACTTTTTCATTAATTTGACTTGTTGTACCTGTGCCCTCAAGTAATTTAAGTGATTCAAGAATTGCTTTTTCAAGTTCACTATTTGATGGAAATATATTATTTTTCATAAACTACTCCTCCTAAAAATTTGCACTTTTACCACTTTTTACCCAATTATCAAGTTCTGTTTTTTTAAACTTCCATTGTTTTCCTATTTTATGAGCTGGTAAATTAGTTTTTAATTTTATCCATGTTCTTAAAGTAACTACCTTAACCCCTAAATAGTTAGCTGCTTCTTCTATACTTATATAATTATCATCTAATATATTCTTCATAAAATATTCACCTCTATATTTTCAAATAATCCATAATAAATTATAACTTTAAAATCAAAAAAAAGCAATATAGTTTTATAATATTCTCTAATATTTGCTTATATTTTTTTATATTTGTTTATATTATGTAACATACATTTTTTTCACCATAAACCTTAGTTTTTATATCTCACTTATAAAAATTTTGTTATTAATTTTTATTCTTTTTCATTTTTCATTTCTTCATTATGGCATAAAAAAACAACCTTCTCTAAACTTCCTTAAATTTAGAAAAGGCTATATATTCGCTACTATCAAAGGACATGTGGCATTTATACTTTTAATTTTTGTATCATAATCGGAGTTGTTTGGTCTAAAAAATACACGTAAGCATTACTATTTAAAAAAGGATATATTTTAACCAATGTCAAAAAAAGAAGAGAATAAATCATATACTTTTTCTTTTTTGATTTTAAAAATTGTAAAAAAAGAAGATAAAATATGAACCAAAAAATTGGATAAATATAAGGAATTATAATTATCCCCAAAGTAATATTTTGACACCATGAATTTATTTTTTCAAATAATAGAATACTAACACTTAGTAGATTTTCTGTAAACGGAAATAGAACCGTTAGAAAACATAATGGATACATGATAAATGTTACAAAAGGAACAAAAAACAAATTCCAAAAAATAGACAAAAAATTCACTTTAAAAAAATGAATCGCGCTTATTGGGATACTCGCCAAAAAAGCTACAGTACTTGTCTTTAAAAGGTTCAGCCAATAATTTTTGCCCGATTCTATAAAGAAAAAAGTAAAGCAAATTAAAAAAGAGTATTGAAATCCTAAATTCATTAGATTAAATGGATTTAAAAATAAAAGAAATAAAAAAGTATAAAGAAATACACGCATTCTAGAAAGTTTTAAAGAAAAATGTTTATTTAAAAACAAAAAAATGAAGAGAAAAACACTACGCATAACCGAGGGTGTAAATCCGACTAAAAAGGCATAGAAAAGCAAGAAAATACAAATAAAAGCTTCTCCTTTATTTCCAAATCTTTTAAGTAATTTATGTAAAACGGCTGCAAATAAAGAAATATGCATGCCTGAGATAGCAAAGAGATGACTAATTCCATTATTTTGAATAGGTGTTAAATCTAATAAAGAAGTATTCCCAAGCAATAAGGCTAAAAGATATTCTCTATTTTTAAAATTCATTATATATTGATAGACAATTGTTTTTGTTTTTTCAAAAATATTACCCCCTTCATATATTTCTAAAGATGTCGCGGAGAAAATAAAATGAATTTGCTGATAAGATAAATATTTTTGATAATCAAAAGAATGAGGAATAGAAGAAGAGGATGGCTCTTCTAGGCTTCCGGACAAAGAAATTTTTTTGCCGTAACCAAGAAGACTTTCCACCCTACTCTTTTCTTCTAAAGAATCAAAATAATAAAAAACTTGAACTTTTTCTTTGGCATCTACTATCAAAGAAAGAAAATTGCCATCTGTTTTGAACGAAAGAATTTTTCCTGATATGGAAGTTGTATCAGGAGGATAAAAACTCTTTTTAGGGAAGAAAAAATTGAGTAAACACCAAAGAAAGACCAGAACAAAAAGAATAATTAAAAACTTATTAGACTGTAATATAGGCTTCAAGCTCAGCATAAATTTTCTCACCAATACCACTAATATTTAATAAATCTTCTTTTTTGGTGAATTTCCCACAATTTTCACGATACTGAATAATACTTTTCCCTTTGGATTCACCAATTCCTGGTAAAGTCATTAACTCTTCTAAAGAAGCTGTATTAAGGGATATAAGACCTGTTGGTTTTGCATCTTCTTCTTGTGTATTATCTTTTCCTGTTTCCACAATAGCTTCTTGTTTTTCCAAATCTTTCACTTCTTCATGAGTATACACTGTAATAACCATTTCATCAGTCACTTTTTTACTTAAATTCAAGTTGGATGTGTCAGCATCTTTTGTTAATCCACCGGCTAAAGTAATCACATCTTGGACAATCGCATTTTTTTCTAAATGATAAATACCTGGATTTACAACCGCGCCTTTAATATCAACAATAATTTCCTCATTTTTGGTTTCTACTGGCTCACTCGTTTCTACTTTTGGACATATGTAGGCCTCTTCTGCGGTTACTTCAACTAAGTATAAACTTGCAAAAACGCCACATAAAATCATTAAAAATAGAAATCCACAAAGAATTTTTTGCTCTTTAACCCAATTAAATATTTGTTCCATAGCTCCTCCTTTCTAAGAAGATTTTTACCTCTTCTATTAATACATTCCAGAAAAAAGGGCTATTTCCTTTTTTTTATAAAAAAAAAAGAGAATTTTTTTATTTTAATAAAGCTAATTCTCTTTTTTCTTGATTTTGCTTATTTTCGATGGCAACTCTTTCAACTACAAAGAGTATTAAAATAATATTCATATTAAAGCTACCACCATAGCTTAAAAATGGAAGAGGAACTCCAGTTAAAGGAATCAATGCTAAAGTTCCTAATAAATTCACTAATAGGTGTAATAATATTACTATAAAAGCACCATAACAAATCAGTGCATTTCGGATGCAATCAGCCGATTTGGAAATTTTCAAAATCCGATATAAAATATACCCATAGCCTATTATAACAAGTATTCCTACAATAAGTCCTAATTCTTCTACTAATATGGGATAAATAAAGTCGGTATGTGCTTCTGGTAAATATAAATATTTTTGACTAGAATTTCCTAATCCGACACCAAATAGTCCACCATTATGATATGCTATAAAGCCATTACAAACTTGATACCCAGTAGATTCCATATATCTCTGGCATGGTTCTTGAAATTTTAATCTAGCTAATTGTGTACTATTAAAAAGATCTGAACCACTATATAAAAGAGCGACTCCGCCAATAATCGCAGCAAATCCTAAATATTTTATGATTTCTACTTTGCTATCTTTTTCAAAGGGAATGGTTAAAAAAGTAAAAAAAACAATACCGGCAATAATGACAGCTCCTCCAAAATCTGGTTGCATGGCTACAAGAAAGAAAATAATTAAAGCAAAGATAATTGGCACGAAATTGTAGACAAAAGTTCTTTTCTTTTTTATGCTTTTCTCATAAAAAACGGCCATGTATAGGATCAGTGCTGTTTTCGCAAATTCTGTTGGTTGAAGATTAAAAAAACCTAAGTCTAGCCAACTTTGAGCTCCTCCTCCAACAATTCCATAACCAAATACCAAGAATAGTAACGAAAACACAATAAGCAAATATAACGGGGCTAAAAACCGATATTTTTTCGTCGGTATTCTAAGAACTATAATAAAACCTACTAAAAATGCTACACTAACAAAAAGAAGTTGGCGGATAAAAAAATAAGAAGGAGATACCCCATAACGTAAAACTGCTGAAACACTGGACGCACTAAAAATCATAACTAAACCAAGAATTGTGTATACAATCATGAAAAAAAGCAATGGTTTGTCCATTTTTGAAAATAAGGCTCTCATGTTACCACCTATTTTAATTATACCACGTATAATATCATTAAAAAAGCAATCAAGAAACGAAAAAAAGGCGCTTTACATTTTTTAAATCCTATCTTCTACTAAATTTATAACTTTTCACCAAAAGAAGCTAAAATTTTTAAGGAATTTTTATCAAGTAAACATTCAGGATGCCATTGCACACCTAGAAAAAATTTATGATTTGGTAGCGTAACTGCTTCAATAATACCATCTGGACTTCTGGCTAAAATAACTAAATCTTTCATTTCAAAATCAATAACATCATGATGTACACTATTAACGAGGATAGTTTCTTTTTGTAAAATATCATATAACAATGATTTTTTTTCTATTTTTACTTGATGAATATATTTATTGCTCTTTCCATAATGCGTTTCATTTTCAAGTTTTCTTGTCATATCAAATCTTACTCTATTTTTAGCAAACATACTGCACATAGTTTGAAATCCTAAACATATGCCTAAAATCGGTTTATTTTTTTTAATTGCATAATGCACGATATATTCATCAAAAATCTGCCAATACGACCCACCCGGAAGAACAAAACCATCACATAAATCTAGGATTTTCTTTAGCTTTTCTTCATTTATATAATTTTTTCCAATTTCATTCTCTACATAATCAATATTTTCAGTTGGCAAAATACCAATTGGAATCACTTGTTCTTCTATTAAAAGATACTTTCTAACCAATTCATTAAATTGAATAATCTTTTGACTGTCTTTGTTATAGTAAGTTCTTCCTACTATACCAACTATTTTCATAATAAATCGCCTAACTTTCTTCTATACATTTTATGTTCATTCTTTCTTCATTCTGCTTATATTATTATTTTATGAATCAAAACAATCTGAGGAGTAATAGAAAAGAAGTTTTTAATATTCTTTTTTAATTGAGGAATATTGTTAACGTTTAAAGAAAATCTAAAGTTTTTGTTGTTTTTTGATGTCATTTTTTATAGTTTTTAATAAACTATAATAGATAGATTAGGAGGTAACTATTATGTATTATTACGGAAATAATGGGTACTATGGTGGAAACTATGGATACCAAACTCCATGTTGCAACACAGGATATGCTGGATACACTACTGGCTATGGTGCTGGAGCAGCAATTTGGATCGTCTTATTTATCTTATTAGTAATCATCATTGGTGCAGGTTGGACATGGAATAACAACAATAACTAAAAGAAGAGCTAAAAAGTTCTTCTTTTTTGTTGGCATTTTTCTATATTTCATTTTTTTCTTTCTATTTTTGATGATGTTTGTTATAATAACCTTGCTTAGGGGTGAAGTAGATGAAATTACCAAATATTACAATTTTAGATGAAACAGATAAAACTTTACGTCAAAAAAGTAAAGAAGTGTCTTTTCCATTAACAGAAGATGACAAAAAAATGATTCAAGATATGATTGACTATTTAACACTTAGTCAAATTGAAACAGAAAGAGAAAAATATGATTTAAGAGCGGGAATGGGACTTTCAGCAGTCCAAATTGGTGTCTTAAAAAGAATCTTTGTTATTGTTGAGGAAATAGAAAAAGAAAAATTTAAAAACTATATTGTTATTAATCCGAAGATCCTTTCTTATAGCGAAGAGCAGATTTTTGTTGGTGAGGGCGAAGGTTGTTTAAGCATTAATCGGGAAGTAGAAGGTATTGTTCCAAGAAATGCGAGAATTACAGTTGAAGCTTACGATATAGATGGAAAAAAATATACAATTCGGGTTCGTGAGGATATTTCTATTGCTTTTCAACATGAGATTGATCATCTAAATGGCATTTTGTTTATTGATCGGATAGATCCAAAAAATCCTTTTAAGAACCAAGAAAAAATGCGAGAAATTTAGCTTTCTTCGCATTTTTTTCTATATTCTTTTATTTCTTCGCTATCATCAAAATGGATTTTTTCGTGCCCAAGAATTTGATAATTTTCATGTCCCTTCCCTAGAATTAAAACTATGTCTTCTTTTTTTATTAAATCTAGAGCTTTTGTTATTGCTTCATGACGATCTAGAATCACTTCATAATTTTTCTTTTTCACTCCATTTAAAATATCATTCATAATCTTTTCTGGATTTTCCGTTCTTGGGTTGTCATTTGTAAAAATTACCCAATCGCTTTTTTCAGTTGCAATACCTCCCATAATTGGCCTTTTTAAAGAATCTCTGTCTCCACCACATCCAATTATGGTAATGATCTTTCCTTTAGCTAATTCTTTATATGTATCAATGACTTTTTCTACCGCATCTGGCGTATGAGCATAGTCTACAACGGCATAGCCATCATTAACTTTATATGTTTCACATCGACCTTTAGGGGGATAAATTTTATCTGTCTTAGAAATAATTTCTTCTATTCTAAAGCCATATTCGTGAACAACTGCTAACGCAGTAAGATAATTATACACATTAAAAAATCCTGTAAGATGCGTTTCTATTTTGTACTCTTGGTTATTATGTTCTAATAAAATATTGGTTTTTATAGGAGTAAAAGTGTATTCTTTAATTTGGTAATCGCCTTTTTTCATTCCAATAGTCATGGGTTTTTTTAAAGTTTTTTTGGAATCTTTGACTTGCCTCATCATCTTGGTTTACAATAAAAATGCTATTTAAAGACATATGATTCAAGATTTTTAATTTGGCTTTTAAATATTCTTCCATTGTTTTATGATAATCTAAATGATCTTCAGTCAAATTCGTAAATGCTCCGATTTCTAATTGTAATCCAGCTATTCTTTCTAAAGATAAAGCATGGCTACTTACTTCCATTACAATTGTAGTACATCCCTTTTTTAAAGCATCTAAGAAGAGCTTATAAATAGTTAAAATTTCTGGTGTTGTGTTTGGTAATTCGATTTTTTCCTCTTCATAGAAAAAGCCAATTGTTCCCATATAAGCTGTTTTAACATTTAATGATTTTAATAATTGATAAATTAAATAACATGTTGTTGTCTTCCCATTTGTTCCCGTAACGCCAATTATTTTTAATCTGTTTATTTCTTTACTATATTCTTTTACTAATTGTTCTTTTAAATACTCTTTAGAATTAGGAACAATTTCTACCGGTACACTTGAAGCCACATCTCTTTCGGCAATGATTTTTGTCGCTCCATTTTTTATTGCATCTAAAATATAATCATGTCCATCAACGGTATACCCTTTTATGGCTACAAATATCTGACCTGGTTTTATTTTTCGTGAATCGGTTTCGTATTTTAGCATTTTTATTCTCCTTCTATTTTTCTTTTCAATTCTTTTTTTAATTGAAGAACTTCATCCACAATTTCAGGTTTCATGTCTAAATACTTACCAATTTCCATTGTTGAAGCTCTACTAGATAAACACCATTCTTTTGCATATAAAACTTGACTTATTATTTTTAAATAATGGATTTTATTTATTTCATCGGTTAGCGAACAGATATTTTGACCAATTATTTGAATTTCTTTGGCAATTTTTGGGTGTATTGGTACATTTTCTAAAATATCTTCGACATTCATATATGGTCTTAATGCATTAATCATAGATTTTAAATAATAGGATGTAGGAATCTTTTTGCTGTTTTGATGAAAAGTTACTTCATTTAAACAAATATTAAAATGTCCTAGAATTGCTAACATATATTGAAATTGTTCTTCAATGTTTTCTTCTTGAAAATTTGGTTTTTTACCATAAAATAAACAATAAATTTTATAGATTTGACTATAAGCTAAAACAAAACTTTTTTGTGGTTGATAGTTTTTTAAATCATTCACTTGTATAGTTGTTTTTTCCATGATGTTTTTTAATTCAGCAGAATCCTCTATGGAAATGTTACTGAATTTTAAATCCTCTTTTTTTCCATTACTTTGATATGATATTTGAATATTTGCTTCGTTTTCTTCATATTTGAGCAATTTATTATGGGAAATCTCCATTAACCCATTTTTTTTACCATTCCATCTTACTTTGATTTGCTCTTGCTCATAGGAATGCAACATAATTCGTAAGCTTTTTAAAATATACTCAATGCTTTGACAATTTGAATACACATCAAAAAAATGCGTGAAAAATTCTTTAATTTTTTGATCTTCTTGTGAGTTTTTAGGCTTTAAAAAGCATTCAATGCAAATTACTAAATCATTTGTTCTTAGTATTCTCCCAAGATATAACTGTTCCATCTTTCTCTCCTTCTATTTTACCAATATCTCAGCTAGCTTGGTTATATTCCCTGCCCCCATAGTGATAATTATATCATCTTGTTTTATTCTTGTTTCTAAATAATCTTTGATTTGCTCATAATTACTAATATAAATTGCATCTTTTTTATTCTCTATTAGTAAATCTACTAAATCTTCTTCATTGGCCGAGAAATTGTTCACTTCTCTAGCAGCATATATATCTACTATAATAATATGATCAAATAAAGATAGACTTTCAGCAAATTCTTTTAAATAGGTAATAAATCTACTATAAGAATGACATTCAAATACTACCCATGACTCATGAAATTTTTTCTTCAAAATTCCTTGGGTAGTCTTTTTCACTTCTGTTGGATGATGCGCATAATCGTCATATACTTTCGCACCTTTAAAAGTACCTTTGTATTCCATTCTTCTAGTAGCTCCTTGAAATGTTTCTAAACTTTTTTTTATATTATCCAAAGAAATGTTATAAAAAGTACATAAGGCAATACATGAAAGACTGTTCAAAATATTGTATTCGCCTGTTATTTGAAGAAAAAAACGCTTTTGAAATTCTCCTTTATAATATACATCAAAGGATGGATATCCTTCTTCATTGTACTTAACATTATCGTAAGTCCATTGGGCAGAAGATTTTCCAATTGTTACAATATGGGCTTTAGTATATTTCATAAGATTTTTACATCTTTCATCTTCTGTATTTAAAATGAGAACTCCATGTTCTGGTAATTTTGAAACGTATTCTTGATAACTTTTCATCATATTTTCCATATTTTTAAAATAATCCATATGGTCATTATCAATATTTAATACAATCGCACTTTCTTGTTGAAAATTTAAGAAAGAATCTTTATATTCGCATGCTTCAATAATTAAATAAGGACTTTTACCAACACGGTAATTGGCTCTTATTGAATGTAAAATGGCTCCAACCTGGATTGTTGGATCGAATCCAGATTCTAAAAAAACACTTGCCACCATGCTTGTTGTGGTAGTTTTTCCGTGCGTTCCAGCAATGCCTATCGTTTTCGCAAAAAGCTTTGTAATACTTCCTAAAAATTCTCCTCGTTCCATGATTTGAATACCTTGGGACTTTGCTTCTACTAATTCTGGATTCTCTTTTTTTATGGCCGCTGTATAAACGACTAAATCAATATCTTTCGTTATATTTTCTTTTTTTTGGCCAATATAAACTTTTATACCATGTTCTTCTAACGTTTTTGTTTGCCTTGATTCAATTAAATCTGAGCCACTTACTTTGTAGTTCCATTCTTTTAAAATTTCGGCGATACCTGACATAGAAATACCTCCGATGCCTATCATATAAATGTGCTTTATTTCTTTATTCATCATTCTTCTCCTAAACTGTTTACAATTTTTTTGAATTCATTTCCTCTTGTTTCAAATGAATCATATTGATCCCATGAAGCGCAGGCAGGGCTTAATAGGACAACATCATTTTTTAAGGCTTTTTGATAACACATAAGAGTGGCTTCTTTTAAATTTTCAAAACAATTACATGGAATTTTCATAGAATCACAGTACTCTTTAATACGATTTTTGGTTTCCCCATAAGCTGCAACGTATTTAACGTTTGACATATAACCTTTTAAATCTTCAAAAGAATGGCCACGATCTAAACCTCCTAAAATTAGTAAAGTAGGATTTTGAAAAGAATTTAAAGCTATTTTAGTCGATTCACAATTGGTTGCTTTACTATCATTATAATAAGAAACACCCTTAATATTTTTCACAAATTCCATTCGATGTTCTACTCCCTGAAACGTTGTTAGTACGCTTTTTATACTTTCGTTTGAAATGTTATATGTTTTAGCTACAAGTATCGCGGCCATAATATTTTCGTAATTATGACTTCCTTTTAATAAAATATCTTTGACATCAATAATTTTTTCATTTTGATAATAAATTGCATCATTTTCTAAATAACAATCTTCTTTGCTATTTTTACTAAAATATTGTTTCCTACTTAATATGTCCTTGGTAATTCGCATAGATTCTTCGTTATCTTTATTTAAAATGGCAATGTCCTCATTTGTATGATGAGCAAAGATTCGCTTTTTCATTTGTTTATATTGATCGTAAGAATCATGAAAGTCTAAATGAACTGGATAAATGTTCGTTAACACACTAATATTAGTTTTAAAATCACAAACATCACATAATTGATGATCGCTTACTTCTAGGACTACATAATCATTGTCTTTGACATTTAAAACAAACTGACAAAAAGGAATACCAATATTTCCACCTAGAAAAACTGATTTTCCAGATGCACATAAAAATTTGTAAATCAAAGTTGATGTTGTAGTTTTGCCATTAGAACCAGTTATTCCAATTATTTTTGCGTTGACATGTAAATACCTGTAAGCTAATTCTAGCTCATTGATAACTGGGATTTCTAATTTCTTTGCTTTTTCTACAGTTTGATGATCTTTTCTAATTCCAGGATTTTTTACCAAAAAATCAAAGGATTCGTCCAATAATTCTTTCGGATCCTCCGTTATAATATAGTTAACACCCAATTCTTGCAAGATGCGAACATTTTCTTTATTTTGTTCTTTCATATCTGTAATCCAAACTTCGTTATCTTTCGCTAAAAGTTTTGCAGCTTCAAAACCGCTTCTAGCCATGCCTAATATAAAAACTTTCTTATTTTTCATGAACTTCTCCCTCTAATTTTACACTTACTATTTTAGAAACTCCTTGTTCTTGCATGGTAATTCCATATAAAGTGTCGGCATATTCCATTGTTCTTTTTTTATGGGTAATTAAAATAAATTCACTCTTTTCCTTTTGGCTTACTAGATATTTACCAAAAGTATCAACGTTTGCTTCATCTAAGGCTGCTTCCACCTCATCTAAAATACAAAAAGGTACGGGATAAACATTTAAAATGGCAAACAACAATGAAATAGCTGTTAGAGTTTTCTCGCCACCAGACAATAATTGAATATTATTTAGTTTTTTTCCAGGGGGTTCTGCAACGATATCTATACCTGTTTCTAAAATGTTTTCTGGGTCTGTTAAAACAAGTTTTCCTACTCCACCTTTAAACATTTGATGAAAAACAGAAGAAAATTCTTTTTGAATTTTGTCAAATGCTTCTTTTAATTTTTCAACCATAATTTCGTCCATTTCAGCAATAACTTTTAAAAGGTCTTCACAGGCAACAGTTAAATCGTTTTTTTGCGTACTCAAAAATTCATAACGTGTATTTACCCTTTCATACTCTTCAATACTCCCTAAATTAACGGTTCCTAGATCTTTCATTTCTTTTCGTAAAGAATTCACTTTCATTCTAGCTAATTCCGGTTCTATTTCTAGAAGATATTCTCTTTTAGCTTTTTCATAAGTTAAATGGTAATTCTCACTTAAAATACTTAATAAATAATCCATTTTGGTATCCATTTTTCCTAAAGAAACACTTTCATTTTTTAAGGCTTGTTCTGTTTGATATAAACCACTTGAAAATTTCTTGTTTTCTAATTCTATACTTGATATTTGCGATGATATTTCACTTTTCTTTGTTTTCATTTCATCTATTTTTTTCATAACAAGTTCTTTTTCAATTTCTAATTCACTGATGGTTTTCATTAATCCAAGAACACTTTCTTCTAAACTGCCAGTTTTCATTGAAGAAGCACCAGCAATTTGTTTTGAAACTTCTTCTAATTTTTTTTCTAAATCTATGACTTGTCTTTCTTTATTCAAAATATTTTCATTTACTATTTGTTCTTCTAACAAGTTCTTTTTATGTTTCTCTTCTCTAGCTTCTTGTTCTTCTTTATATTTTTCTTCCTTTTTTTCATATTCTTTTAATGTGTTTTGATTTTTTTCTAAATCTTTTTTCTTATTTTCAAGCTCCCTTTTCATTCCGATGATACTCATACTTTTCTTAAGCGAGCCACCAGTTAACGACCCACCAGCATGAGAAAGTTCTCCGTCCAATGTAACGAGGCGATATTTATGATTTACTATATGGCCAATTTTTTCTAAAGATGCCATGTCTTTTACAACGATAACATTTCCCAATTGGTTTTCTAAAATATTTTGATAAATCTCTTTCGTTTTCACTAAATCACTAGCAATTCCAATAAAACCTTTTTCTTTTTCAATTAAATGAAGTATGGTATCAGGAAGATATCTTGAAGCAATTATATCTAAAGGAAAAAAGGTCGCTCTTCCTAATTTATTCTCTTTTAAAAATTTTATTGCTTCTTCGGCACATTTACTATTTTCCACAATCAAAAAATTGGCTGAGGAACCTAAAGCAACATCAATGGCTGTACTGTATTTTTCATCTATTTCCAGCACTTTTCCAATCGTATTATGGATTCCTTTTAACCTTGGATGATTTAAAACATTTTTTACAGCATAAGATAGTCCTGGATCATTTTCAATATTACTTTCTAAGATATCCATTTCATTTTTTAGAGTAATTGTACTCTTAATTAATTCTTCTTTTTCCTTTTGGAATTTGCGATATTGGAGGTACCATAAACTATTTTTTTCATCTAAAGAAGAAATTTCTTGATTTATTTTTTTCTTTTCTTCTTTTAAAGAGTTCATTTCTTCTTTTACCAAAGCGATATTTTTTTGAATTTTATTTTCTTCCTCTTTCAATAAAAGTAAATTTTCATCTATTTTTTCGCTGGTAATTTCATATTTTTGACGTTCAATTAATAAGGTCCGTTCACTTTGTAATTTTGCTAATCTTTCATTTAGAGTAATAAGTCTGTTATTTAACTCTTCTATTTTATTTTCAATATCTAAAAGTTCCACTTCAAATTTTTCCACTTCTGAGGATTTTTTAGCATTTTTGGCTTGTAAAACTTCTTTTTCACTTTCTAACTCTTCAATTTTCTTAGCCACATTTTGATAATTTTCATGTAATTCACTTAAGTCATGAACCGTTAAGGAAATCTCTAAATTTTTTAAATCACTTTCATATTCTAAATATTTTTTAGCCACTTCGCTTTGTTCTTTTAAGGGAAAAACACTTTTTTCTAGCTCTGTGATAACTAAATCTACTTTTTCTAGATTATCTTTAGTTTTTTCTAATTTACGCAAGCTTTCATTTTTTCTGTTTTTATATTTTAATACTTGGGCTGCGCTTTCTAAGATTACTCTTCTATCTATAGGCTTTGAATTTACTATCGCTTCAATGTTTCCTTGGCTGATAATGTTATATGCATCCATGCCTATTCCGCTATCAAGAAGGATATTTGTGATATCCTTAAGTCGTACTTTAACATTATTAATAAAATATTCATTTTCACCAGTGTAGTAAAGAATTCGTTTTATTTCTACTTCTTTTAAATCTGTATTTAAAAAATGACTTTCATTGTCAAAGGTTAAGGCAACTTCACATCTTTTAAATGGTGCTCTTGTTTCACTTCCAGCAAAAATAACGTCGCTCATAGAAGAGGAGCCACGTAAACTTTTAACCGACTGTTCTCCTAAAACCCAGCGAACAGCATCAACAATATTACTTTTTCCCGATCCGTTTGGTCCGACAATTGCTGTTATATTTGATTTAAATTCAATGACCATTTTATCCGCGAAAGATTTAAACCCATATGCTCTAATACTTTTTAATTTCATGTTACCTCGCCCTTTTCTGATAAGCATCATACGCTGCTTTTTGTTCTGCTTCTTTTTTGCTTTTTCCAATCCCTGTACCGTACACTATACCATCAATTATTACATTAACTGTGAATGTTTTATCATGTGCGGGACCGGTTTCCCGAATCAATTCATAGCTTAAACTTTTTCGATCTGTTTGGACCATTTCTTGTAAAAGTGATTTATAATCCCCTAAAAAATGAGCTCCTTTTTTTATATAGGGAAGAATGATTTTATCTGCGTATTCTTTTGCTTTACGAAATCCACAATCTAAATAAATAGCGCCTAAAACACTTTCAAAAACATCAGCAATAATTGTATCATTTACTTTACCTTCTTGACCATGGCCAACCATTATATATTTATCTAATCCGATGTTTTTAGCATAGGTTGCTAAAGCATTCTCACAGACAAAGGATGCTCTTGTTTTACTCATATCCCCTTCTTTTAAATTGGTATGCAAATAAAAATATTCGCTTGTTATAAGTTCTAAAACCGCATCGCCTAAAAATTCTAAACGTTCATAATTATCGGTTTGATGTTCATTAGAATACGAACTATGTGTAAATGCCACTTGCATAAGTTCTGGATTTTTTAATTCAATTTTGTATTCTTTAAAAAATTCTTTGAAGTCCATAATAACCCTACTTTCAACACAATCATTATACTACAAGCAAAAGTTGTTTTACAAGTAAACTTTTTTGTAGTACAATCTTGAGTTTGAAAGCAAAAACGAACAAACCACGGTAGAATAAGGGATTGTTCGTTTTTTGAATGTTGTATATTGAAACAATTTTTTTAAAATTTACAAATTTTTTTAATTTCTGATAGAGTTAAA
>CALVUM010000077.1 GCA_944363605.1 uncultured Bacilli bacterium | reverse complement strand
GGCAAATCGTCTATATTATATCAGAAGGAGAGTTGAATTTTTTTACATCGCCCTTGCTCTTCAGGTCTCACGTGCATAGCACGTGGTTTTATAAGTAGCTGCCTATCTCGGCTGCTACATAATAAAGGGAAAGGACATTAAAAAGGTCGTCCTTTCCCAAAAAGTGTGAGTTTGAGTTTATATGTTATTTATATTGTATAGAGTTTTTTATATATTTTTTCACAAAATATATGGGTCGTATCTTACTTTATCACTTCTCCTTTCATGATAAACATATTACACGATTTTTATGAAGTTTATGTGAAGATAAAGTGAATAATCAAAAAATTATTTCAACTTTACATTTAATAAAACAAAATCCTTTTATTTAGGTCTATAGGCTTCCTCCTTTCATGAAGATAACTATACTCTTAACTTGTAAAATTCTTGTGAAAGAAAGATGAGTTTTCAACTAAATTATTTTTTCTTAACATAGAAGTAAAAAGTTGTTCCTTTATTTTTTTCAGACCTAACGCCATACTTAAAATGATGATTTTCCAAAATTGTTTTAACAATTGACAAACCTAAGCCTGTTCCTACCACATTCCTCTGATGATTTTTATCATTTTTATAATACTTATCCCAAATAAGATCAATTTCTTCTTTTTTTATACCTTTACCTGTATCAACGATTTCTACTAAATAGGAATCTTTTTCTTTTTTAACTTTAATTGTAACCGTTTTATCTTTACCCGTATAATTAATCGCATTATTAACAAGATTATAAATCACTTGATTTAATTTTTTTTGATCTGCCAAAACGAAAGCTTTAGGAGGCATTTCTAAGACAAAATGATAATTTTCTGTTTCCTTAATAATTTCATATCGCTTAACAATAGTCTCAATTTCTTTAACTAAGTCAAATGTTTCCACATGTATTTCATCAGCATTTGCTTGCATTTTAGATAAAGTCAAAATATCATTAACTAAAACATTTAAACGATCTACCTCATCCATAATAATATTACAATGTTCCATTCTTTTTTGTTCATCTTGAAAGCTTATATCTCGAACCATTTCTGAATAAGCTTTTATCATCGTTAAAGGTGTTTTTAAATCATGGGAAACATTGGCCATTAAATCACGACGTAATTCATCTGTTTTCACCATTTCAGTCTGAGCATTACTAAGAACATGAGCAAGTTCATTAACCTCTAAAACGCCATAATCTGGAAACGTAATCTCGGGACTAGTTCCTAGTTTTCGAGCCTTTTTCGTAATATCTAAAATAGGTTCCGTAATTTTTTTAGAAAGAAAATAAGCAATCATACAAGCAAAAATAATTGCAATAAAAGTTAAATAAATAAGTTGATTTTTTAAAACTGTATTGGCTCCGCCAACATCTTCTAAAGTACTATATAAAAATACCGAACCACTATCTAATTTAATGCCATATAAAAATGCTTGAACTTCGTATTCCCTATTAATAATTTTATAAGTATCTGAAGTTAAAGTAGAATCCATAAAAGCACTTTCTGTTTTTAAAATATCTTGATTATTTTTTCCCAATGCACATCCATTCATCATTGTATTATAATAATACACATTTCCTGAATTCGTGTAATACTCAATACAAACTTCATTTTCATAAGCTACTTCTTCTAACGTATTATTTAAATTTACAAAAGATGAACGTTGAATACTTAACGCTAACTGATTCATATTTTGAATTTGATAATCTTGATAAGAATATTTCAAAAAAACGATTTGACAAAACCATAAAACTAACAAAATAGATACACTAAATAAAATTAAATAAAGTAACGTTTTTGCTTTAATACTAGATAAACGTTTTTTAAAACTCAAATTTATACCCCACTTTACGAACCGTTTTTATATACTGTCCATACTTTCCAAGTTGATGTCTTAATGTTTTCACATGTGTATCTACAGTTCGATCATCTCCATAAAAATCATAACCCCAAATATTTGTTAGCAACTGTTCTCTTGATAAAGCAATGTGATTATTTGAAACAAAATATTTTAATAAATCATATTCTTTAGGTGTCAAATTAATAATTTTACCATCTATCGTTACTTCATGAGCTTTATCATCTAAAATAAGTCCACCAAATTCTAATTTTGCCCCACTCTTTTCATTTCGCTTTATAATTGCTTTCACACGAGCAACTAATTCTTTGGGACTAAAAGGCTTCGTTACATAATCATCAATCCCCAAATCAAAACCAATTAATTTATCAAATTCTTCTCCTCTTGCAGACAGCATTAAAATAGGAACATCTTTAACTTTTTTAATTTCCCTAACAGCTTGATAACCATCTTTTTTAGGCATCATAATATCCATAATAACTAAATTGTAATCATTCTGTAAACAAAGTTGAATTGCATCATCACCATTACCTGCTTCATCCACAGCAAAGCCATCCAATTGCAAATATTCTTTAACAACATCACGAATCAATTTCTCATCATCTATTACTAAAATTTTCATACTTCACCTTCTTTTGACCTATATTATACCAAATATGTGAAAAAAGCATGAAAATTTATTCATTAATCCACAAAATATCTTGAATTTTCAAAAATTTTTTATCTGAAAAAGGATGATTTTGATATTGTTTTTCTACATACATATACTTATCGTACATATCATTCATAATCGCTTTTTCTAATTCCAAAATGCTCCATTTATAAATTATACATTTTTCAACGTAAAAATCTATTTTACTTTTAGAAAACAGATTTAAAAGAATTTGAATATGTTCCCACGATAACGACAATAACTTTGAAGGTGGCGAATCTGGATACATTAAATATAATTTTTGCATACAATAAAGTTCTTGTTCAGAATAATTAACCCCTAAATCTTTTTTTAATCCTCGAGAAATTTCTTTTAAAACAAGCAAATTTTGTTCTTGTAAATATATCTTTTTTTCTAAAAAATCATTATACTTATCTTTCTCTAAAAATAAATCAGGGTACTTATCAAAAATTTTAGGTAAATTTTCAAAAATATATTTATTAACACAATTTTGAATAAAAAAAACCTCCTTTCATAAATATATACCCCAAAAAAAGGCAATTTCCTTTTTTTTCATAAAAAAAATCAGAAAATTCTGACTTTATAAATTCACATTATGATAAATATCACTAACATCATCAATATCTTCTAGCATATTAAGTAACCGTAAGAAAAGTTCTAATTCTTCTCCTTTTAAGGTCACTTTATCTTTCGCATACATACCTTCTTCATCTAAGAGATAAGTAATATTAGGATCAAGTTTTTCTAAAACATCTTTAACCTTATTATGATCAGTAGGTTTAACTGTAATAATAATTTCACCGTCTTCATTCTCAAAATCAACAGGTTCAATTCCATCTTCTAATAAAGCATTAAAAACCTCTTCCTCATTCATATTTTTAACACTAATAATGGCTAAATAATCATAATTGTAAGAAACCGAATTGGTAACACCTAAACTTTTATGAACTTTATTAAAAGCCGCGCGCACCATTCCCACCGTTCTATTTACATTATCTGTAAGTGTTCTAATAATTAAGGTTGAAGCTCCTGGTCCAAATCCTTCATAAGTAACCACTTCATAATCTTCTCCACCAGCGCCTTTTGCTTTATCAATTGCCCGATTTATAATGTCACTAGGCACTTGTTCTTTTTTAGCTTTTTCTACTAATCTTTTTAATAACACATTGCTTTCAATTTCAGGTGTTCCTTTTTTTGCCGCTAAATAAATTTCTTTTGCATAATTAGAATATAATTTTGCTTTAGCCGCACCTGTTTTTTGAATACTTGCTTTTCTAACCTCATATGCTCTTCCCATATAAAACTCTCCTTTTCAAAAAAATATTATACTAAACTAATGAATAAAAGTCATTAATAAAAGAACGATTCCTCCTATTGCCATCCCATAATAAGTTTCTCTTCTCTTTAAATAACTCATCACTTCTACTAAAAGTTCAAATAAAGCAATATATAAAATCATCCCACAAGCAAGTGATACTAAAGCAAGTAAAATAGAATCTGAAATATTCCCGCCTAAAAAATACAATAAAACTGCTCCCAAAGAAGAAGAAAAAAGCAATAAAAGAGCAATGATTTTTTTTAAAAATCCATTATTTTTCTCGCCTTCCAAGCTACTAGCCACTTCAATTCCTAAAGGAAGATTATGACATCCAACAGCTAAAGCAGTTAAAAAGCCAGCTGACAAACTTTCTGCTCCAATAATATAAATGCTCATACCTTCTAAAATATTATGCAAAATTAATGAAGTGGTCATTATAAAACCAATATGAAATAAATGATGATCATGTTCTTCATGATTTTTTTCATGTTCATGATGTTCATGGTGATGATGTGGCAAAAAAGAATCAAAAACTTTTAACACAAAAATTCCTAAAATCATAAAAGCTAAAATATAAACAAGTTTTCCCCATTTACTAAATTTTAATGTCTCACTCATCTCAATAATTTCTGGCATCAAATCAAAAAAAGTCATACCTAACATAACTACCAAAGCCATTCCAGTAGCTAAAATGCTTAATTCTCTTTTTTTCTTAACAAATTTAACCAAACCAAACCCAAATAAAAAAAAGATGCCTGCAAACAAAGTTAACAACATTGCATTTAAATTTCCCATTATCTCACCTACTATTTATAGTTTAACACAAAATGATCAAAATAAAAAGGCTCAAATCCAAGCCAAATTTATCTAGTAGGAACAGCATTCATCGAAAGTTTGCCACTAAAATCACCATTAGTTAAATAAAGTTGATCTATTACCTCATCATTTTCTAACCATATATAAAAATCCAAATTATCAGTTGCTCCAATATCTAAAATCAAAGCATTTTTATCATTAAGTAAAGTCTTAGTTAACCCAGTTACTAAAGTAGTATCAGAATTACCTTCTGCTCCAATATTTGAATCAGCAAAATCTCCAGTAAATACTTGAGGATTATCCCCTTCTGGATTTACGACTAAAGCCCATTTAAAATACTTACTGGCTAAATTTTTCGTAATACTCATTTCTACTAAATCAATAGTATATTTAGCTTTTACACCAGAAGAAGCCGAATTTGTCACACTAAAAGAAACTTTCTCAGCATTAGTTTCATAAGTACTTCCATCAATTAAAGCAAGCTGAGCAGCATTAATAGCAGTTGCATCATTTAAAGTAGTAGTTACCTCAAAAGGAGTAGCATTAGATGGAGTAACTTCTTTACTACCCTCGACACTAATATTAAAGAAAGAGTAACTAACACTTACACCAATCACCATAATAGATATTACAAATAAAATCACAATAGCAGTATATTTTTTTATACTACTGCCTTCTTTTTTTTCCATAGCTCATTCTCCTTATATATTTTCATTATACAGAAATTTCAAAAATAATCAAGTTACTAATTTGGTTCAAAATAGACAACTCCATATTTTTTACCATCAGGAATTAAAATAAGTGTCGCACTAGTATCATATCCTAAATTTTTAACATAACTCCAAGATAATTTGACTGCATATCCTTGAACTTTTGACTCATCTGGCATAATAAAAGTTGTTTCTGAAATAGAATCCAACATAATTTCAGATACTTCTGGTAAATCTTGAGTTCTCGTGTCATCTAAGTCATTTTCAACTGTTTTATAAATAGAATTTTCAGCTACTGTTCGGAAAGAAGAAGCCGCATCGGAATAAACATATTCAAGACCTCCAACATCATAACGACTAATTTTATTATCAATTGTATATAAATCAAGAACAAATAATTGACTAACTAAAGAAACATACTCTTCTACATCATACTCTTCTTCAGCCAATATTTTTTTTAAATCTTCAAACTTCTCTTTAAAAATCTTAGTATCCCGATCATCTAAAGTGTATCCAAATTCTTCTATTGAATTAGTAACTTGAATTTCATTAACTGGTAACTGTTCAACCGGTTTATTTCTAAAAAAGAAAAAATAAATTCCAATCGCACTAGCTACCAATAGTACAACTAAAAGAATAATAATCATAACTTTATATCTCTTTTTCATTATCTCATTCCTTCTATTCTTTTTAATGAAAACATTATATCATAATCTATTTAATGACTTCAAGACATCTTATTATTGAATTTTTAATCATAAAATCTAAAAATAGAGCAATTAATCGTTTTTAAAGGAAATATGTAAATAAATTATCTAAATTTTATCAATTTATAGTATAATTTTAATTGAAAAATAAGGAGTTATCATATGCAAAAGTGTTTATGGAAAAAAGAATATATATTTTTGTATTTATCAAAGTTCTGCTACTCTATTGCTAATTCTTTTATAGAAATATTTGGTGTTGTTATGCTTTATAAAAATGGTGTACCTTTATATCAAATTTTATTTCTATATGCAATACGATTCGGAATAACCGGCCTATTCTCGCCACTATTTATAACAATTTCTAACAAATTTGGTATAGCCCTATGTGCATTAATCGCTAATATTTTAAAAATACTTAGTTCGTTTATTATTTTAAATGGAATTTATGGCAATATAATAATTTTTATAGTTGCTATAAGTTTGTCTGGTGCCATATCAAACCCAATTGAAGATGCCGTATCGAATAAATATATAAAAACAGAATATAGAGGTAGATATAATAGTCTTAGAAATATTTCAAAAATAATCGGCGAAACAATTGCTAGTTGTCTTATAGGATATGGTGTAATAACCCAAAAAAACAATTTATTATTGATAATAATTAGCATATTTTTCATTTTAGACTATATTTTTACCAAACTTATTGATTATAAACCAGAAAAAAATATAGAAAAGCCATTTCAAAAAACAGTAAAATATATATTCAAAAGTAAAAGCAATTATAAATTTATATATAGTTTAAGAGCAAACCAAATAATTGAAAGGCTATTTATCCCTCTATATATATTCTTAGCATTAAATGATTTCAAATCTTTTACAATTGTTATCACAGTATCATTAGTTTTGCAAATTTTTACGGTTTTAATAATTGGTAAATATACAGATGAAAATATATCTAAATCAAATAAAATAGTAAGTTTTATAAAAATCATAATTACAAGCTTATACTTATTTTTAAAAAACAAAGTATTAATATCCATTAACAAAACCATTAGTGATAACTTTGAAAAAGTATATGAAACATCAACTCAAACCTCCATCCAAAATATAATCAAAAACTCAAAAGAAGATTATAATTTATTATCAGCAATTGGCCAAATGTGTTTATGTTTTTCAGAACTCTTAATATTAATCTTGCTTTCATTGCTAAATATATTTATAGAAGAAAAAATATTTTACATAATATTTATATTATCAATAATATCTACTTTATGTATACAAAATCGTATTAAAAAACAAACAACAACTTAAAATCCAATAATTTTTAACACTATTTTATGGTAAAATACTACAAAGGTGATGTACTTTGAATATTTATAAAAATTTAAATAAACTTACAAAATATATTGAAGAACATTTAGAAGAACAAATTGATTACGAAGTTTTAGCTAAATTCTTAGGTGTCAATGTTTATACAATGCAAAGACTATTTACAATAATCTCTAATGTATCTATATCTGAATATATAAGAAAAAGAAGATTATCAAACGCCGGTTTTGATTTATATAATAGTAATATAAAAATAATAGACTTAGCAATAAAATATCAATATGATAATGCCACATCATTTTCTAGAGCATTTGAAAAATTTCATGGTATTAAACCTAGCATGGTCAATAAACAAACCAAATTAAAAAATTTTCCTAGAATAATTTTTAATGAAAACGTTGATATAGTTACTGAACTAGATTATGAAATAATAGAACTTGAAGAAATAGAATTATATGGAATTAGTATAACAACTAATAAAAATAATATTGGAAAAGAAGCTCCTCTATTCTTCAGAAACACGGAAAAAAAATATTTTAAGAAATATGGAAAAATAAAATATGGCATGATTACTTACGATAGCATACGTCAAGAAGTTCAAAATTATTATTGCTTATACGAACAGAAAATTAACGAATTTGAACACATTAAAATTCCTGCTAGCAAATGGCTAAGATTTAGAATCAACTCACGAAATTCGAAAGAAATCCAAGAAAAATCTCAGAAATTTTATCAAGAATTTTTACCTTCTTGTAAATACAATTTGAAAGAATTACCTGAATTAGAATATTACCATGACAATATGGCTGACTTTTTAGTAGCAATCCATTAAACTGATAAAATTGATTACTAAAAAGTCAGTTTTTCATTTCAATCTCTTGTTATACTTTATATAGAGGTGACGTATTATGAAACAAACGTCAGAAATTTATCTAACAAAAAAATATGTAAAAAAAGAAGAATGGATGGAATTAATTAAAACAATATCCAATTATAATGGTTTTTTAAGAACATGGAAAATTATTATCACTCATGAAAACAATCAAATTAGATATTTTATTAATACAAGATGCACCCTACCCTCTACTATAAATAATTTAAACTCATTTTTACTAAAATCAACAAAAAATATAAATAAACCCATCCAAAAGTATTCCTTACTTTCTTTACCCCAAATTGGATGTAGTATTATAGATTTAATTAATTACATTGAAATTAAAAATAAAGGAAAATTACACTATTTAGAAATAAAATTTATAAAATTATACGAAGAAAAAATCAAATCTAAAATAGAATTTTATGTAGAAAAAAACAGTATCATAAAAAAATATAAGGTAATTTTTGCTTTACCAACAAATATATTAGCTGTAGATTTTGAAGGGAATAAGAGATATTTTTACAAAAGCTCACCAAAATATTTAGATATAAATAAAACGTTTAATTTTAAAAACTTACGAAAACTCCTATTAGACGTAGAATATAGAAATAGCTTAATAAAACAATTAAAATATAATCTACCAATAAGTGTAATTGATTTCTTTTTATCAGATTTCAATGACTTAAAAACGAAATACTATGGCGAAGCAATATCTCCAATAATTGGATTTATAGATGAAATGGAAATGATTCCAGTATTTAATTCTGAACAAAATATAGCTAACTTAAAAAATACAATAAAAGAGAATTTTTTTACATTATTTTCATTAGATAGAATAAAACTCGGTGAAAAAGTTACTAAAACAATATCAGGATTAATCATGCAGCAATTACTATAACCACAATACAAAAAAGAGAAATAAATGAACATATTATATTTATAATAGATGAAGTAGCGATTATTGAAAATTCCATTCTTTGTAAATATCTATCAGAAGCAAGAAAGTATAATTTATCCTTAGTATTGATAAGCCAATATTTTAATCAAATATCAAATGAATTAAAGAATTCAATATTCGCAAATGTCATAAACTATTTTATATTTCGAGTTTCTAAATTAGATGCGACAACACTTGTAGATAACATTGATATAAAAATTCCTCTAGATGATACCAAAGAAAGAAAGATAAAACTATTGACAGAGCTTAATAACCGAGAATGTATCGCTAGAATAGAATCTAATAACATTTTGCTACCAGCATTTAAAGCAACTACAATCGACTATAAAGGTATTCCAAGAACCAAAGAATTCTTGAATGAAATGGATAAAAATAATATTACATCAAATAATAGTATAAAAAAGAAAACCAATTTTAGTTTAGATGCAAACATAAATTTAAAAGATATATTATTAGCTAACTCAACAAGCAGAAAGGTTGTGAAATAATGGATGATAAAAAAGCTTTAGAAATTGTAAATAAAATATTTTTAAACATTTTTGATAAAGAAAATGATTATTCTTTAGAAGAATTATTAGAAAAATTTGCTTTTGATGTTAAACTTCCAAAACAAGTTAATGATTCAACCACAAACGAAATAACCTGGGCAGATTCGATCAATAGCAATAAATTTATTACAAATAAAAATATGGAAGAAAGAGATAAAACTAAAGGATGGATGCTTGAAAGAAAAGAAATACACAGTTTACAAGAATTAATAAATATATGGAATACCATTAATTTAACCACCACCGAAAGAGTATACGATTCAATAAATGTGGCTAAAAGCGATACTATTTATAGGTGTGAAAATATTTATAGAAGTACAGACTGTAAAAATCCCAAAAATATAATCTATTGTGACTCTTGTGGAAACAGTGAGTTTTTACTTGCATCACAAAGATCTGGTAATTGTAATTTTTGCATAAGAACAGATGATTCGAGAGACTGTAGCAATAGTTATAATGTCATTTGTTCAAACAAAATAAGTAATTCTTTATTTATTCAAGATTGTTTTAATTTATACGAATGCATTTTTTGTTCACATATAACTTCAAAAAGGTTTTGTATTGCTAATATGCAGTTTGACGAGCAAGAATATTATGAAATAAAAAAATTAATTATTGAATGGATATTAAAATAACTATCTACTTATTGAAAAAATTTTAATTGATGATAAAGACATTAAACTCACTAATATAAGTCATACTTAAAATAGCAACAACATAATTCCATTATATCCCAACATATTCCAATTTTTGATATAAAAAGTTCTTCTGGCATTGCAAAGAATAGTTCATGCAACATTAACTCTTTCATGCTTCTTTTCCTTTTGATCAATCCAGTCATATTTAAATTGATTTTATATATAATAAAAAAAATATTATCTATAAAATATTTTTTATAATCTATATAAATCCTTCAATTAACACATCTGACAGTTTTCAACCATTGCAAATTTATGTATTTAAAAATCGAACTAAAAAGTTCGACTAAACTTCAAATGGAGCAAGTGAGGAGAATCGAACTCCCGTCTCAACCTTGGCAAGGCACTTATTTTTTGAAAAAATTAGCACAAAAATTCCTCATGAAGCACGATAAATCCTTAAAAAATTAGTCATATCTTTTTTCTTCAAATTCAGAGTCAAATTGTTCAAAAAAACATGAAAGTTCATAATAAATTGAACACAATTACACACAATTTGCACACACTTTTTATGTTATTTTTTAATTACACTTGAGGTGTTAATTTTATGCCTCTTGTGATTATACTAGAAGTGTTGTACAATATTTCTTGAAGAAATTTGTTTGAAATTCAAAAAAGATATAGGAGATTTGCATATGGATAGAAATTATAAACAATTTATAGAAAAGATAAAACAATTAGTTGGAAAGAAAGTTCTTTTTAAATTAACTGATGATGTTGATGACGAAGGTCTAATTGGTACTCTACTCTCTTTTAACGATCACTTAGTTATCGAACGAGAAGAAGTT
The DNA here is from genome assembly GCA_944363605.1 of uncultured Bacilli bacterium. Lineage (GTDB taxonomy): Bacteria > Bacillota_I > Bacilli_A > RF39 > UBA660 > Ventrenecus. The sequence continues at coordinate 284 of CALVUM010000077.1, read as the reverse complement.
AAACTTCTTATAGAACTATATGAGCTTTTTCATATTGAAGAATACAAAGATAGTACCGAAAATTAAAACGTGCATCAAATGTTGACCAAAGGTTATTTCGTGTTTTGGGGTCCAAGCATATTCGAACGTTTCTTACGTTTCTCAAAACGTCTCATTTGGGGTAATTATCGTGTATTATCTTTTGCGTGTTTCTTTTAAAATAATATTTGTAGATTAATTTATGGCACACTTTTGTTAGTGTGTTCTTTTTTTGTTAAATTTTGGTAAAGGGGTTGTAAATAATT
>CALVUM010000076.1 GCA_944363605.1 uncultured Bacilli bacterium | reverse complement strand
ATTATTTTATTACTAATCCTAATTTTACAACTGGATTCTTCTCTGCTAAGAAAACCTTTTTAATTTCAATACTTTCTGGGATTATAGGTGATTTATTTTTACCGTTCTGGAATGTTACTTCGGTGTGTACAGTACTTTTACTAATTCCAAATTTTTTGGCGGCACCTCTTACAGTATCTTTGCTATCTATAATATAGTGTGCTAAATTTATGGCACGTTCTTCTATATACATTTTCTCCAATTTCTAAAACCCCCTATAAAACTATGTTTTGATACATTGTATTCTTATAGGAAGTACAATAGAACCAAAATACATATTTCGACATAAAATATAATGATTGACTAGTTAAAGGTAGGGGTGAGGTTAAAAATGAATGATATAAAAAAAGGAGATATTGTAGCAAGAAAATCACATAATAAAGATGTAATTTTTATTGTTGATGTAGTAATAAATAATGAAATAGCGATATTATCAGGAATTACAACAAGATTAAAAGCAGATAGCAATTTAGAAGATTTGGAAAAGGTTGATAAAGCACAAGTTATATACACATATAAGAAAATGGAGGCAAGATTAGATAGCAAAATAAATAAAAGACCTAAAATGCAATATGGATTATTAAAAAGAAGTAATAAAATAACATACACAGGTAGAATCTTACATTTAGATGGAGATACTCATTTAAGTGATCTAAAAAAATACAGTAATATCAATACTTCCAAGCAGGTAATATTTAACCACAACAAAAATAATGTATCAAAAATCAAGATACATTATTTTTTTAACTTCAAGGGGAAACCACGGGTTCTACCCGTGGATAATTATAGAACAAAATTTGCAAAATAAGTGTTATAATATGTAAAGTGAGAGTTTAGGGAAAGGACTTCCACTATTTTTATTTAAATTTTTTCAAATCGGTTAGACTTTTATATTTTGTACCTATTATAATATATATATGCAAAAATTAAGACTGACCTATGAGGAAAGGAGTAGAAATTGGGGTCAAGTAAAAGAGAAAAATTAAATGCAACAAAAAGATATATCAAGATCCAGGATTATAAATAATAATAGGTGCAGATGCATTATATGCAAGTAAGCCAATAATAGATATATGTAAAGAAAATGGATGGAAATATATAATAAGGTTTAAAGAAGGAAAAATACCAACATTTTATAATGAGTTTAAAACAGTAGTAGAAAAAGAAGACGAAAGTAAAAAAGCAAATTATGAATATGTAACAAAACTAGATTATCAAGAAGAAAAAATAAATATAATAAAATATGCAGAGAAAAAATAAAAGACTGAATTTGTGTATATGACTGATTTACCAATAAGTGATAAAAATATTTAAGCAACATCTAATAATACAAATAGCACATACTGCTATTTATTACCCAATATTAACAACAAAATTACAAAAATAAAAATTTACTCTCTTTTTTACTGGTTCTAGTTACATAAAATTGACTTTTTTATGAAAAAAATGCTATAATTAAAGATGTAAACTTATAGTTACTCCGTTTTTCAGTCGTATGTCAACCCACTAGTAAAAAAAGTTTTTTTGGAGGTCTTATTATGGCACAGATTATGAACATCGAGGACTTCGTTCGGAAGTTCAACAAGCAGCTCAGCGAAGAGCATATGGGAATGCTGATGCGAATGAAGCCAGGGGAAATCGAGGTTATCGCATTTGGCGATACTCGTAATGAAGATGTTGTTTTCGTTCGTGTGACCAAGTTCCACATGGCAACAATGTCTGTATACGAGTTTAACGGCATCAAGTAAATTCCCAGCACAATATAAGTGCCCTACAACATCACCGACACATTTGATCCTTGCAATGTGTCGGTGATATATTATTATATAATGTAATTTCTTATTGATAAATATGGAAAAAAGAAAGTTTAAATATAGAAAAATAAAAAAAAAATATTGATAAAAAAAAATGAATGTAGTAAAATAAAATCAGAAAAAGTATATATTAATAATGTGAAATAAATATGGGAGGAAATTATGGAATTAGGGGAACAAATAAGGGCAACATTACAAAAAGATGGAATAGGAATGGCAAGAAAGACATTTGGAGAAGAAAATGTGGCGAATGAATTAAAGAAAGATTTTGGCTTAGTAAAGGAAATATTTTATAGAGAAGATATATCATCTTTTGATGCTTGCATTTTTTCTTACTTACCATCAGAAGTAACGCATTTTTTTGAACAAGAAATAATAGATTTTCAAGTTGATAGAATTATGAGAGAACAACCAGATGCTAGTAGAGAAGATGTAATTGCAAGTGTAAAAAAAGATATTAGCACAGGAGTAATAAGAAAAGAGTATACAGAAAAAGGCGGAATGTATAAAGATTTATATGCAGGAGTAGATTATGCAAAAGCAAAATATGGAAAAGAGAATGTAGAGGCAATTTTACAAGCAAGTCCTGAATTAAAACAAAATTTACAATACTTTGGAAGAATAAACGAAACTGTTGTTTTGAAAGATACACAAGTAACAGAAACAAGGGAAGATGATATTTCATTAGTAGAATATGGAAAAAAATCATATCAAAACTTTGGAAGAAAAATTGCAGCAAAACTAAAAGAAACAGTTAGCGCATTAAAGAGTAGATTCCTGTCAAAAGATAAAGATAAAACAGAGGATTTAACTAACGGAAGATAAGATATGAAAGAGGGATAAGAAAATGGAAGAAAAATATACAAAAGCTTTTAAAGAAGTCTATATAATTTTAAATAGATCTTCAAAAGAAGAATTGATTAAAGTACCAAAAACTTTTGTAGAATTCATTGAAAGCAATATGGATAGAGACTATAATCCACAAATTGATTTTAGTGACAATTTTGAAGAGAGTGTATTAGAAGAAACACTTTTGATATTAGCTTTAATATATAGAGATTATCTTATATCAAAAGAAGAAAGAGCAATATTACTACAAGATGAAGAAAAACAATTAGAGGAATTAAAAAAAAGTTATAATATAGAAAATCTATTCAAAAAAAGACAACAAGAATCTGAAGAAAGTAGTAGTAACATTGAACAACAACTTACTGTGATAAAAGAAGAAAAGTGGTATAAGAAATTACTTAATAAAATATTAAGTGTATTTAAAATAGATAAAAAATAATACATAAGGAATAAAAATAGACTGCTGAAAATTATTCAGTAGCCTATTTTTTATCTAATAGGAAAATTCTCTAATAAAAGTTTTACTGGTAAAATATGTTAGAATCAAAAAGAGGCATAATAGATATGCCTAAAAAAGATAGTTTTTTGAAGTTTAGTTTTCAAATATTTTACCGTCAGGGGCCTTGTAGTGAATTGGAGACGTATTGTGGTTTTCACAATGATAACATTCAACTTGTGGTTCTTTGTTAGTTGCTTCATAAATTTCATTAATGATTTCAATAGGATATGCACTGATTTTTTTACAGTCTTGGCATTTGAAATTAACCATTTCTCCTGAGAAAGGACTTTCATATTCTTGAAAATCATTTTCAAGTTCTTCATCAAATTCTTCATTAAACCCTTCCTCAAAGCCACTGCTCATAAGGAAGAACATCATATCGATAAAAACCTCATCATCCATTTCATCAATCATTTTTTTAAAATCATTCTTTAGTTTTTTTGTTTTGTTAGCAAATGGTAATATTTTCTCACTTTTCATAGTATATACCTCCAAAACAATTATACAATAGGAGGACTAGTTGATGCAATAGTGTGTTTTTGAGGAATTACTAATTTAAAGAAAATCATAAAATTACCACAAGAACATTTAGCGGGGTCATAACCAAAAGACAACTCAATAGAAAGTCTCCATTTTCTAAGCTGTTGTCTAATTTCAATTTGAGTTTGAGAGAGCATTTTAAATATTTTTGAAGAGTGTTTGTGTTTTTTTGCATAAATACCATAATAACGAATAACTTTGAAATGTTCATTAGGTATGTGTATAATTAGTTTTTTAATAAATTCAAAAGCATGGACAGTTTCTTCAATTCTTTTGCCATCTTCATGACGTTCATAATAGAAAGTAATGAATTCGCCATCGTAATTAAGTATACGAGATTGAGCCATAGCAGGTCTACCAGTATATCTGATAACATAATCAACAGCAACACTAATAGAAGATATATTATCAGGTTTTGCATAAACGTAAAAGCCATTGTTGTAATTAGAGTACAGAGAACTTTTGAGCTTTTTAAAAGAAAGTAGTTTAGCTTTAGGTAAATTTTGAGATAGAAAATCAAGAAGAAGTTTTTGCCAGCGGTGACGAAGAGCAGTAAAAGCAATATGTTTGACTTTTCTAAAAACTTCAGTATTACCAGCACCACCTTCAGAACATAACATATGGATGTGAGGATTCCACTTTAAATCCCTGACAAAAGTATGCAAAGTGCACATGATACCGTGGAGTGAAGTTTTGGGATTTATTTAAATCATAAAACCAAGATAGAACGGTTTCAGAAGCAGCATCAAATAATAAGTTTAAAAGATTTCTATCTTCTAAAAAATATATACGAAGTTGTTCGAGAATAGTAAAAACATAATTTTTTTAGAGATATTAAAAGCTCTATTTTTAGCATATTTTACACCACAAGAATTGCAAAACCTTGATTTGCAACGAAAAGGTACATGCATAAACTTATAACAATGTTCACAGTAATATAAGGCATATACTAAATCAGGATTGCCACAATCTATCATTCGTTCTACTTCCTTGAATACAACAGGTCTAATATTAAGATGAGGATTTTTAAAAACAAATCTATTCCAGTTATCAATAAATATCTGTTTTATTGTATATTTTGACATCTTTCTAATCACTAATATAAATATACTAGATTTTTGCTAGAATTAAAATATAAGAGCCTAATTTTATCAGGCTCTTAAAGGGCGGAATTTATTCCGCTTTTTTATCAATAAAGTGTGACATATGTTTGACAAACCTACAGACAACAGTTATTAAAGCAAAACATCAGTATTGACATGCTTGTATTATACCATAAATAACATAAAAAAATAAATGGTTATGTAAATAAAAAGAAAATATTGGAAAGAGAATAATTATACGGATATGTACTTAACAATAAATGAAGAAAATATAAATTTAGTATCATATTTTAGGATAAATTTTTATTTAGAATTTTAATCATAGAACACAAAAAATTAAAAAAATTTTAATTTTGTCCGATTTCTATGAAAGTGAGCGGACCATAATATATATAAGAGGTAAAATATACAAATTATCAAAATCATAAATAATATTAAAATTCATAAAATTTAATATTACAAAATTAGGAATGGAGAAAAAATAATGAATGAGGAAAAAGTTATATTTATTTATGATGAAACAAAAGAAGATATAGAATGTAAAATCCTAAAACTTTTTAAACAATTTTTAGAATTAGAAAATACTTAAAAATGGCTGACAAAAGTATAAAGCACGTTATACTTATATTCAGTTAGGTATTTTTTCATATATTAATTTGTGGAAGGAAGATGATATATGGGAAAAATAGCAGCATACATTAGACTATCAAAGGAGGATGAGAAAAAGGGAGAAAGTGAGAGCATTACAAACCAAAGAGAATTAATAAAGAACTATGTAAATAAAAATAATCTCGGAGAATGTGAATTTTTTGTTGATGATGGATATAGTGGAGGCAATTTTGAAAGACCACAATTTAAGAAAATGATTGAAGAGATTCGGAAAAGGGAAAATAAATATAGTTATCACTAAAGATACATCTAGGCTAGGGAGAGATTTTATAGAAACAAGCCATTATATGTTTAAATATTTTCCAGAACATAATATTAGATATATTGCAATATTAGAAAACTTTGATACATTAAATCCAAATGGTGTAGAAGATATGATACCATTTCAAACAATTGTTAACGATTGGTATTTAAAAGATATATCTAAAAAAATAAAGAGTGTAAGACAAAATAAAATGAGACAAGGACTATATATGGGAAGTACTGTTGCCTATGGATATAAACGTTCAAAGGAGAATAATTGTAAATTAGAAATTGATGAATATGCAAGTCAAATTGTAAAAAGAATCTTTAAATTAAGAATAGAAGGTTGGACTCCAACAATGATTGCTAGAAAGTTATCAGATGAAAACATAGAACCACCATCAAGTTATAATAAAAGAAATATTAAGAAAACTTATACAACTAATTTATGGGGATTATCCACTATAAATCAGATACTTTCAAATCCAATATACATGGGAATTTTAATACAAAGAAAATTTGACAAAGTTAGTTACAAAAGCAAGAAAAAAATTAAACTAAATAAAGACCAATGGATAGTAATAGAAGATGCAGTAAAACCAATTATTAGTAAAGAAATTTTTGAAAAGACCCAAGCAATGAAAAACAAAAATGTTGCTAATTGCAATAAAAAATATGATTATTTATTAAAAGGACTGGTTATGTGTGGAGATTGTGGAAGAACAATGACTGTTAGAAGAAGGAAAATCAAACGAAAATATAAAGAGGATAGTATTGAGACTTACTATTGCTGTACAAATAATATAAGATATAGAAATGGAGTTTGTAGTTTACATTATTTTAACGAGGAAAAATTAAATAAAATTGTTATTGATTATTTAAGAAATATATTAAAAAGATATTCTAATAAAAATGAAATGCAAACTATTTATCAAGAACAAAATAAAAATGTATTTAACCAAAAAGATTTTGAAAAAGAAAAAGAGACGTATATACAAAAAAGAAATATTTTAAAAAAAGCATTGAAAGATTTATATGTAGATAAAACCAACAATATAATTTCTAAAGTAGAGTTTGTAGAATTAAAACAAGATTTAGAAAAAGATAAAGAAATCCTTGATAATAAAATAAATGAGATTAAAGAAATAATAGAGAAAAACGAGAGAAGAATGGAGAATCAGCAAGTCATATTAGATAAAATAAATGAATTCTTGTCATTAAGAAATCCTAATAAGCAAATATTATTAGATCTAATCAAAAAAATTGAAATTATGGAAAATAAACAGGTTAAAGTGTATTTAAATTTTAATATTAAAGAGGAAAAATAAGATGTGTAAATTAAATTGTGCATATATAAGATTGTCAGAAGAAGATGATACGAATATATATTCAGAAAGTGTATTAAATCAAATTTCATTAATAGAAGAATATGGCAAAAAGAATAAAATTGAAATACATAAAAAATATATAGATGATGGTTTTTCAGGAATAAATTTTTCAAGACCTGCTTTTGAAGAAATGTTAAAAGAAATGGAAAAAGGAAATATTGGAACTATCATAACTAAAGATTTTTCAAGATTAGGTAGAGAATATATTGAAACGACCTATTATATTACAAGATATTTTCCAGAACACAATATACGATATATTGCTATTAATGAAAATTACGATAGTGACAATAAAAAGAATGATATAGATGAGGTTATGATTGGAATTAAAGGAATTATCAATGACAAATATATAAAAGAAACATCTAAAAAAATACAAGAAGTAAAGAAGCAAAAGACTCAGCAAGGTTATTATATGGGATTTATAGCGCCATATGGATACAAAAAAATAAGAGAAAATAATGGAAAAATTACATTAATTCCTGATGAAAAAGTTAAAAACATAATACAAAGAATATTTGAAGAGATTGCAAATGGAAAGACAAGAAATCAAATAG
>CALVUM010000075.1 GCA_944363605.1 uncultured Bacilli bacterium | reverse complement strand
ATCTTCTAAATAAATAGCTAATTCGATATTTTCATTTGTTTTTCTTTGTTCTGGTATTGGTGTTTTATTCAAATAACCCCCCCCCCAGAACAATTAGGCTGGTGAGGAGAATTCCTAAAATAATACGATTTTTTTTCATTATTTTCATTTCTCCTTTAGTATCTAAAGTATACCAAAAAATGAATCTTTTTTAAAGACTCATTTTCGATTTAATAAAAATAAATTTTTGCTTTTTAATATTGTTTGCCCACATAGATTCTACAAGTTGCTTCATTACCACAAATAATGCATTTTCCAGTTGGATTCTCATTTTCGATAATACAACGACTTTTATATCCAGTATCATTTTTAATTTGTTCTTCGCATTCTGTTTTACCACACCAATTAACTTTTACAAACCCTGTTTTTTCTTTAATTAGATTTTTCATTTCTTCGTAGGACTTTACATCAAAAATCTTTTCATTTCTTCTTTTCAATGCTCTTTCATACATATCGCTTTGGATGTTCTCTAAAAGTTTTGGTAAATAGTCTACAATTTCATTTAAACTAATTTTGTTTTTTTCTAAGGTATCTCTTCGCACGACCGTTGCTTCATTATTTTCTAAATCTTTTTTACCAATTTCCACACGAATAGGAATTCCTTTTACTTCTGCTTCGGCAAATTTGTATCCTGGAGACTTGTCTGAAGTATCGATTTTATAGGTATATTCTTCTGGAAGCTTTTTAGTAATTTCATCAATAACACTTAGAATACTTTCTTCTTGAGTGATTGGAATAAAAACAATTTTGATCGGTGCGATTTTGGGAGGGAGAACTAGACCATGATTATCTCCATGAGTCATAATTATCCCACCAATCATACGTGTTGATGATCCCCAGCTTGTTTGATAAGGTGCTTGTAATGTATTATTTTCATCTAAAAATTGAATTCCAAAAGCTTTTGCAAAATGATTCCCAAAGTAATGGCTTGTTCCGTTTTGCAAAGCAACTCCATCATACATCATTGCTTCTAAGGTATATGTTTCTTCAGCTCCTGCAAATTTTTCTTTTTCTGTTTTTCTGCCAACTAGAACTGGTAAAGCTAAAACATTTCTTTGAAAATCTTCATATACTTTTAGCATCCTTAAAGTTTCTTCACGAGCATCTTCGCTTGTTTTATGCATTGTGTGTCCTTCTTGCCAAAGAATTTCACGACTTCTTAAAAATGGCCGTGTTGTTTTTTCCCAACGAACGATCGTACACCATTGATTATATAATTTTGGCAAATCACGGTAAGATTTAATAATGTTTTTATAATGCTCGCAAAATAACACTTCACTTGTTGGTCTTACACACATTCTTTCTTCTAATTGATCGTTACCACCATGTGTAACCCATGCCACTTCAGGTGCAAAGCCTTCAACATGTTCTTTTTCGACATTTAATAAAGATTCTGGGATAAACATAGGCATTTGAACATTTTCGTGTCCTGTTTTTTTGAATTCTTTATCTAATATTTTTTGGATATTCTCCCAAATAGCATAACCATAAGGTCTAATAATCATGCTTCCTTTAACGGATGAATACGCTACTAAATCTGCTTCTTTTACAACATCGGTATACCATTTTGCAAAATCTATATCGCGATCTGTAATTTTATTAACTAATTTGCTCATTGCCATTTTCCTTGCTTTCTAATTCAAAATCTTTTAATTCATCGTTTTCGCTTAAAACTTTATTGACTTGCTTAGTTGCTTTATCTAATTTTTCCTGACAAATTTTCACTAAATTCATCGCATCTGTATATTTGTTAATAGCTTCTTCTAATGGAATACTCCCACTTTCTAAATCTTTAATAATGCTTTCTAAATCTTGTAATGCTTTTTCAAATGTAATTTCATTCATGATATAATCTCCTTTACTTCTACACTAAGTTCTCCTTTTGACAGGCGAACATTTAATATATCTTTTTCTTTTATCTTACTACTTTCTTTAAGTATATGTCCATCCTTTTTTATTAATGAATATCCTTTATCTAGAATATTTAGAGGATTAACTAATTTTAATGTTTGAATTAAAAATGCAAAATCGTGATTTTTCTTATTTAAAATTGCTTCTATATTTTTTTGTAAAATTTCTTGGTTTTTCTTTATTTCTTCAATCTTATTTTGATACATAAAGAGTGGATTTTTTATGATATAGTGTTCTTTTATATGATTTATTTCTTTTGTTTTATTTTCTAAAAATATACCCATAGCATTTTTTAATTTGTCAGTTAAATCATCTAATTTTTGGATTTTTACATCGTATAAAACCATAGGATTTTTTAAGATAAAACTATCCGCCAATTTCTTTAAATGATGTTTTTTCTCATTTAATCTAGTTAAAAAGGCATTTGATATTTCAATTTGTTTGGTTTGAAATAAATTTTTTACTTCTTCTAATGTTGGAACAGCCATTTCAGCGGCACCTGTTGGTGTTGGAGCACGTTTATCTGCAACAAAATCAGCAATGGTCACATCCACTTCATGACCGACTGCACTAATGATGGGTATTTTAGATTCATAAATAGCACGCGCAACTATTTCTTCGTTAAATGCCCATAAGTCTTCGATTGAACCTCCACCACGTCCGACCAGCAAAACATCTAAATCGTATTCCTGAGCTTTTTTAATATTTCTTACAATATCATCTTTTGCTTGCACTCCTTGCACAAGAGAAGGAAAAAGAATGGTTTCACATAGAGGGAATCGTCTTGCTATTGTACTTAAAATATCTTTAATAGCCGCGCCCGTTGGTGCTGTGACAATACCTATTTTTCTAGGAAATTTTGGAATCGGTTTTTTATGGCTTAGATCAAACAATCCTTCACTCGCTAATTTCTTTTTGAGTTTTTCAAATTCTACATAAAGATTTCCTAAACCGTCTTGTTCCATCTTATCAATATAAATTTGATAATTTCCACCTGCCGGATATACACTTATTCTACCTTCTACTAAAACATTCATCCCATCTTCTGGAATAAACGTTAATTTGGAAGCCATACTTCGAAACATAATTGCACTTATTCTTGATTCCTCATCTTTTAAGGTTAAATATAAGTGACCAGAAGAATGTCTTTTAAAATTGCTAATTTCCCCTTTTAAATACACTTTTTGCAAATATGAATTTCCATCAAAAATCATTTTAATAAAATTATTTATTTGAGAGATTGTTAGATACTCCATATATTTCACCTTCTATTCTTCATGTTTAAATTATCCAAAATTTTTTGCATTTCTTGATAATGAATTTGATAACTTTCCATTATTTCTGTTTTTATTTCTTTTTCCATAATAAAATCATTTTCTTTTTCTAATTCTTTTATCATAGCATTTATTCTATCCGGAGTATAAGTTTCGAATAGAGAGTAAAAAAATGATGTATAATTTGAGTGAGAAATTTCTAAATAATAAGCCAATTTTTCGTATGTGTCTGATGTTTTTTGGTTTTCTCCAGAATCTAATTTAATCAAAAAAGAACTTTGAAAACTTTTATCACAATCAAACAACGGTGTTAAATGACCCTCGTCTTTTAATGGATTTTCTTCTATTTCCCAATTAAAATCTGTACGATCCTGTTGCATGGTCAGAAAATCTAGCGCAAAACGATTGGCCAAAGAACTTATAATTTGATATACGATGGTATTTTTATTTGGGTATTTACGAAAGTGAAATTCTACAGCATTCCAAATTGTTTCTAGATTATTCATTTTCCTTAAAATTAGCTCTTCATCATAATAGTAAGGATTATAATCTTTAAATAATATATCTATTTTATTATTGGCTTCTAAAAAATAAAAATATTCCATTAAAATCTCAGTTCCACTTATGTATGCATACCCTTCTTTACGATAGTCTTCAATAAGTTCACCATCACTTCCTTTATAAAAGGCAAGTTTTGTTTTTGGAAAAGATATCCCTACCTCTTGTGCGATCTTTCCAACAAGTAAGCTTCGATATTTTTCTTCGTAAGCTGTCTTTTTAAATAAATAATTTTTACCCTTAAAATTACGAATCCAATAGGCAACTTTAGAACTTTCTTTAGCTCGTGCAATAATTATTTTTGAATTTTCTCTCTTCTCTTTTTTTATTTCTTCCTCTAAATTTATTCGTCCATTATACAAATTCATGTTACATATCCTTTAAAACTTTATCTAATACAGCATTAATCATTTTCACTAAATCTTCATCTGTATATTTTTTAGCTAATTCAATGGCTTCGTTAATTACGACTATCGGAGGTGTTTCCATATATTTAAGTTCATAAATGGCCATACGTAAAATAGCTGCACCTGTTTTATCTAAACGATTGATTTTCCAATCTTTTAAATATCTATTGGCAATTTCATCAATCTCTGTTTCTCCTGTAATAACTCCATAAACTAAATCTTTAACAAATTCATTATCTACATTCAAATTTTCTTTTAGAATTTCCTCTGCATCATAAGAAATGTGTGTCTGTTTTAAAATATCAATTTGATATAAACATGTCATGGCAATTTGTCTTAATTCGCTTCTCGTTTGCATCATATATCACCTTTTTTATTGTATCAAAAAAAACTAGGTAAGGCTAGTTTTTTATCACTCTTTTCTCTCTCGTTGGACAGGTTTTTGAAGTCTAAAATATTGGATTACCCATTTATAACAGGAGTCAGTATCTAGGTAGGAATAAAAATTTTCTAAAGTTGGGAGGTCTGTATGATTTATAATTTGATTTATCGTTTGATACAACTCCTTTTTTTGATAAAAGTTTTCTTTAATCTCTCTACCGTATTTCCGCGCAATAATTCTTTTTTGATAAAGGTATTTTTTGTCCTGTTCCATTTTCTCTTACTTTTTAATATTATTTATGATTGTTTTCCATTTTTAATTCATACAACATATTTAATGCTTCCATTGGTGTCATTCTTAAAGGATCTATTTTTTCTAATTTTTCTTTTATTGGATCTTTTTTTTCTTCTGGAAAATCCATAATTAACTGTAATTGAGTATCTGATTTTTCCATTTTAGGCTTTTTTTCATATATTGATAAAATTTCTAATGCATCCTTGATTACCTCGTCTGGTAAACCGGCTAATTTCGCTACATGAATTCCGTAGCTTTTATCCACAGCTCCATTTTTAATTTTATGTAAAAAAGTGATTTTTCCATCTTCTTCGATTGCACTTACATGAACATTTTTTATACTGGAAATGCTGTTTTCTAAAATTGTAAGTTCGTGGTAATGCGTGGAAAAAAGGATTTTACATTGGATTTTGGTGCTTACATATTTTAATATGGCCTCGGCAAGACTCATTCCATCGTAAGTCGCAGTTCCTCTTCCTAACTCATCAAATAAAATTAAACTGTTTTCTGTTGCGTTACAAATAGCATTTTTTGCTTCTTTCATTTCAACCATAAAAGTTGATTCGCCACTTACTAAATCATCACTTGCACCAATTCTTGTGAAAATTTTATCTATAATTGGCAAATTGGCTTTGCTAGCTGGCACAAAAGAACCCATTTGTGCCATGATAATGATGATAGCTAACTGACGCATATAAGTTGATTTTCCACTCATGTTTGGACCAGTAATTAAAAGGGTATGAATACTTCTATCCATAATGCAATCATTGGACACATATTCCATATTACTTACTTTTTCTATCACTGGATGTCTTCCGTTTTTGATTTCAATAATGTGTTCATGATTAAGAGTTGGTCTTACTAAACGATATTCTTCAGCACATACAGCTAAAGAAGCTAAAGCATCTAATGTCGCAATACAATCGGCAGTATCTTTTAGCTCTAATATCTGTTCTTTAATTTTCTCTTTAATTTCGTTAAACATTGTATATTCCATTTCAACGATTTTTTCTTCAGCATTTAAAATCAAAGCTTCTTTTTCTTTTAGTTCTGGACTGATATACCGTTCAGCATTCGTAAGTGTTTGTCTTCTTTCCCAATGAAATTCTTCACTCACATTCGCAAGCTGTCCTTTTGTTATTTCAATGAAATATCCAAAAACCTTGTTATAACCAACTTTTAAATTTTTAATGCCAGTTTCTTCTTTTAATTTACTTTCAAAATTTGCAATAAAATCTTTTCCACCACTTCGAATGCTTTTTAATTCATCAAGTTCTTTATTATATCCTTCTTTTATTAAAAAGCCTTCCTTTATTGTCACAGGTGGATTTTCATATATTGCTTGTTCTAGTAATTCATAAATATCTTGATGCGTTTTTAGTTCTATTTCAAAATCAAGTTCTTTCACAATTTTTACTACTTCAGGTAAAACTTTTAAGCTTGTTTTTAATTGCAATAAATCTCTTGCATTTAAGGATCCGCAGGAAATTTTCCCACAAAGACGTTCCATATCATAAATTTGATATAAATATTCTCGTAGTTGTTCTTTTAAAATAAATTCATTATTCAATTTTTCTATTTTATCGTATCTTTCTTTAATACGCTCTTCGTTTTTTAAAGGATTCATCAACCAATTCTTTAATTTTCGCGAACCCATACTTGTTTTTGTTTTATCTAGAAGCCATAATAATGAAAAAGTTCGCTCTTTTAAACGCAATGTCTCTACTAACTCCAAATTTCTTACTGTATGAATATCCATTTCTAAATAGTCATCCGGATAAATTATTTCAGCTTCTTTAAAATGACTTAAATCTTTTAATTCTTTAACTACTAAATAGTAAAATAAATGTTTTATGGCTTTAACATAATGTTCATCCTCTAAAGCTGCATAAACAGATGGATATTCATTTTCTAAAAAATTGTTACTTATAGACACCTCTATGCCATAAGTTCCTTTTAAAAGCGAGATTAATTCGATGTTTTCATTCGTTTCTAATACAACTTCTAAAATTCCTAAATTTAATATAGTACTTATCAGTTTATCTGTTTGATGTGGTAAGATAGAAACAAAAATGGAGCCTGTTGAAATATCGGCATAGCAAATAGTATAAATATATGTAAAATCTAGTATAGAAGCGATATAGTGATTATCATGTTCATTTAAAAGTTCTAAATCAACTACCGTTCCTTTACTGATTACTTGAACAACACCACGTTTTACCATACCTTTGGTATCTTTTGGATCTTCTAATTGTTCACATATTGCAACTTTATATCCCTTATTAACTAATTTTTCGATATAAGGCTTTACCGAATGAAATGGAACACCACACATTGGTACTCTTTCTTCTAAGCCAGCATTCTTTCCTGTTAATGTTAGCTCTAGTTCTCTTGATGCGGTTAGCCCATCTTCAAAAAAAAGTTCATAAAAATCTCCAATTCGATAAAAAAGAAGTTCCTCTTCATAATCATTTTTTATATCCATATATTGTTTCATCATTGGACTTAAATCTTCATAATTTACTTCACTACGTTTCACTTTTACCACCTGTATAAGAATTATAACATAAACATTCTAAAAAAAACATTTTTTCTTTTTGCTGTTATTATAAAATTTTATTTAACAAACAAAAAAGAAATTGTTATTTTAAACTTTCAATTTCTTCTTGTAAATTCATATTTTTATTTTTTAATGCATTTCCTTTTTTGCTAAGAATTTTTAGCCATTCAGATGCAGTTTTATTACTATTATAGAAAGTATCACATGTTTGTTTAAAGGAAAAACTATAGGCTGTTAAATTGTTTAGCCAAAGCGTTTTTCCTTCTTTTGTGATTTGTGATTGATAGATTTTATAAACATGACATAAGCATCTCGCTAGTCCAAATATTTGCTCTTCGGTCATTAGAAATCACAGTTTCCTGGAGTTCTTGGAAAAGGAATTACATCACGAATATTATCCACACCCGTCAAATAAATTAATAACCTTTCAAAGCCCATACCAAAGCCTGAGTGAACACAGGTTCCATATTTTCTTAAATTTAAATACCATTCCATTTCTTTCGTGTCCATTTGTAATTCGTTCATTCTATTTAATAATTTTTCTAAAGACTCTTCTCTTTGGCTTCCTCCCATTAATTCGCCAGCACCTGGAACTTCTAAATCAACCGCGGCCACAGTTTTGTTATCTTCATTTTGTTTCATATAAAATGCTTTAATATCTTTTGGCCAATCGGTAATAAAAACTGGACCATCAAAATATTCGGTAATATATTTTTCGTGTTCTTTAGCTATATCTTCTCCATATTCCGGAGTAAATTCCCATTTAACATTCGCGTTTTTTAGAATAGTAATTACTTCTTCGTGTGTTACTCTTGTAAATTTCGCGTTTACTAATTTTTCTAATTTTTCAATTAATCCTTTTTCAACAAATTGATCTAAAAATCGAAATTCGTCTGGAGCTTTTTCTAAACAATACTTCACAATATATTTTAACATATCTTCCATAACATCCATGTTTTCATTGATATCTACAAAAGCCATTTCAGGTTCGATCATCCAAAATTCAGAAGCATGCACTTTGGTATTAGAATTTTCTGCTCGAAAAGTTGGTCCAAAAGTATAAACTTTAGAAAAGGCTTGAGCAAAAGTTTCCGCTTGTAATTGCCCTGAAACTGTTAAAGAAGTAGGTTTGCCAAAAAAATCTTTTTTGTAATCCACTTCTCCTTTTAATTTGTCTAGAGGAAGTGTTGTAACTTGAAACATTTCGCCGGCTCCTTCACAATCTGAGGCAGTAATAATTGGGGCATGGAAATAGATAAATCCATGGCTGCCAAAGTATTCATGAATTGCTAAAGCAGCTAAACTGCGAATTCGAAATACTGCTTGAAACAAATTTACTCGAGGTCTTAAATAAGCAATACTTCTCAAAAATTCATTAGAATGTCTTTTGGGTTGCAATGGATAATCCGTAGGACAATCTCCTAGTAAAAGAATTTTTGAAGCTTTCAATTCTATATCTTGACCTTTTCCCTCGCTTTTTTGTAAAACACCTCTTACTTCAATAGAAGAACCATTTTTAAGAGAAATGATATTATCAAAATCCTTTAAATCTTTGTCATATACAATTTGTAAATGTTTAAAAGTAGTTCCATCAGAAAAATCAATAAACCCAAATTCTTTTTGGGGACGATGATTTCTAATCCAACCATGAACAGTAATTTCTTTTCCTAATAATTCTTCTTTTTTTGCAAAAACTTCATCTAAAAACATATAAATCATCCTTTCATAAAAATAAAAACCCAGATAACATAAGGGTGAGATTAACTCCCACGGTGCCACCTTATTTTACCTAGGTACTCATTCATTTTATCGAGTATAAAACCCGTTCTTAAGTATTTAAAGAATTGTTTTTCAAATATATATTGATAGGCATTCTCAGCATATTAGCCCTCTCTTTAATCAAAAAATATATTTTACTCGTTTCTTTCTTAAGAAGATACTTTTATTTTAAAATAAAAAGAACCATTAGTCAACAGCTTTTAAAATATATTTTTTTACCAAAAAATCAAGATTCTAATTTCTTGATCTCTTCTATTTCTAAACCAGTCACTTCTGATATTTTTTCTATTGAAAGCTCACCTAATAAGTTTTTAGCAATTTCAATTTTTTCTTCTTCTCTAGCAGCATATAATTCGGTATTTCTGATTTTTCTCTCATCTTCTTCTTTTGTCATAAATTCTCTAAATATTGGATCTTCATTCACTTTTTCTAAATCTTTCATATATTTCCCTACCTCCAGACTTTTCTTTGCTACTTCTTCTAATTCTTCTTTTCCTAAATCAAGAAGAATTAAGTATAAGTATTCCTTTATCTTTTTCTCGTCTTTAGTATACCAATACTCCATCACTTTGTCCATATTGTATTCAATAATTTGGAAGTTCTCCACAAACTTTTTCAGTTTCTTGTCTTGTACTTCATATACCCTCATTATTTCTTCATCATTTTTAATTCCGTAAGTCAAATTAATTTGAATGATATAAATGTCTTCGCGGTAGTATTCGCCAGTTTCTGTATAATGAGCATAGGTGTCACAGTGGTAGGCTAGGTTCCTCACATGCAGATAGTCTTTTACAGAACTATTAATCTCGATTCCGACTAACCCGATATCTGTTTCTAATAAAACATCGACATACTTTCTTCGGACATGAATATTTCCAGAATTTTTTTCAATATTTAAAACTTTTTTAATTTCTTTTATAGAAACTTCTTTTAATAGATCTTCGTTTTCTTCTTTTAAGAAGATTTCTTTAAAAACTCGGTCATACTTTGCCGTATAAAATTTTTCTTTGGTTTCAATCATAAAAATATCTCTCCGTTTCTTGGAAAGATATTCTATAGACTCTTTTCTTTTCTATCAAGAGCTTTTTTTGACAAGTTTTGTCGCATATTAAGTTTTATTGTCGTTTTTTATTAAACGCAAACTTATTAACGTGTCTCCAAAGCCTAACATTTCATAAAAAACAGACTTTCTCTTACAAAAACTTGCCTTATAGCAACTTTAAAAAATCAAAGATACTACCATTTTTCTTATGTGGATAACTAGTTGGACCCCTGTCGCTCTTATGCGTGACTGGGCCCTTTTTTTGTTTCCTATAGACTTAATTGATACGGATTCGAACTTGTTCCAGTTCCTTCAATTATTTTTACATTAGCTTTTAAGTATAGAGCTGGCAAAACGGTACCACGCGAAGTGTTCAGATAGTTTGCTGCGGTTTGGTAGAGCACAGTTCCACCAGTATACACAAAAAACACATTGCGGTCGCTGTAAGAGGTTAATGTCCATTGATTATTTGAGCTATCATAGAGCCAGCTATTATTTTTGCAATCACTTATACTTCCCCAATTATATAATGCTGTATTTAAGCAGGTTTCTCTATCTATAGTACTTCCTCCATTAGTAGCATATCCATAATCCGAAGGATACATAAGAGCTACTTTACCTACCCATTCTGTTGTATGACCACCATATACGGTTGTTCCTCTTTCTCTTTCATAAAACATACTTGCTGTTACATCATTCCATGTACTACTTCCTCCTAAATTCCATAATGCACTTTCTATCATGTTTTTTGCTTCCTCAGATAGACCTGTCTCACTAAAATCACAAGTTTTTGTTGCCCCGTTGCTACCATATGGACATTCTCCGGTTGTTCGATTATAGTAAGCTCCTTCATTTAATATGATTTGTAAAGCGCTGTCACTCCAATCACTGCTCCCAAAATGACTTATTGAGGATCCTGTTCCACTAGCCTTATTATCCCAATTATATTCTCCTATTGATTCATTTCTTATAATTTTTAATCTGGTTTCTTTTGTTCCTGTTCCATTATCAATATTGTTAAATACTCCTATTATTCGCCATAACTCATTATTAAATGACACATAGTTATTTGGATCCGCTCCGATATATCTTAAATTATTGTCGGTTGTCCCGTCATAAGCAAGTTCATTTGTTTCTCCTTTAACTAATATCTCACATGCTCCTGTATTTGGATTTAATTCGCAAAAAGTTGGTAAATGGTCTATATAACTCGCTGTAATAGTTACTTTAGAAATCCAAGTACTATTTTGAACTCCTTCTGTTTCTGTGGTAACATTTTCATCTATCCATACTCGTAAAGTATATGTTTTTTCTTCATTTTTATCTAAAGCATCTGTATCTAAAATAAACGCTTCTTTGGCATCATCTAAAGTTACTTGTCCTTCGGTAAGTTCATTTAAAATTATTGGTTCTTCTTCATTTATCATAACTTTGATATTTTGAGAATTTAAAGTCGAGGTATTTACTATTTCTAGATTTACTTGATAGGTTGCATAAGCTTCGCAATTATTTTTTATAGTAAATGTATATGGAACAAGTTTTTTTCCATCTTCATCGAATATTGGATATGTATTTTCTAATAAAATATTATTTTCTTCAAGAAAGGAAATATTAAAACAACTTGTTGCAATAGTATTTTCATTTGTTTGAGTTAAAGTAATTCTCCATGCTGCATAGCTTATTCCAACTACTAATGAAATGATTAATAATACTCCTACTATTCCTAATGTTATTCTTTTTGTTTTACTCATTTTCTTCACCTTTTCTTAGTATTAGTTTTTTTCTATTTTCTATGAATAATTTAACATATTTTTTAAGACTATACAACTTTAAATTATACTAAAAATTTTTTGGGTCTTATTTGAATGTTATAGAAATCCTAAATTTATATCTCTAGCTATTTTCTTATGTTCTATCTACAATTATAATTTGCGCTTTTAGTTTCGCAAGAAGTCTATTAAAAAAGCTTTTATTGTTTCATCAACAATAAAAGCTTTTCTGTATCAATATTAAATATTTCTGTTATACTCTGGATTGTTTGGCTGTCACGACCTAATGAATAAGAAGAGTCTCCCTTCTCAATTTTTATATATGGAGAATAGAAAAAATTAACAAGTAAATTTCCATTTTCATCAAGAGCGTGAACCACTAAAGCTGCACCCTCCATAGTTGATGTATCCTCTACTACCTCTAAGGGTTTAATTAAAGAAACAATTTGTTCAATTTTACTTTTATCTGTAATTGTTTTAATTATTTCTTCATTAGAACAAATTTGATATGGATTACTATAATTGTTCCGACATACAACCATAGTTTCTGTCTGTCCAAGTAAATCTTTCAGACTATCTAAGGAATAGATTACTTCAGGAGTTTTTTTAAAAATAATACTTAATAATACACAAAAGATAATTACTAATAAGACCAATGCAATTTTTTTATACATTTTCCTTCACCTCATTAACTTTCATTTATATTAAATGGAAATATTTTCATTTCTATATCATCTCTTCCTTTTATAAAATCCCCATTTTCATTTATCGTATCCAATTGATTATAATTAACTACTTTATATAGTATAGCATTATATTCAACAGTCCCGCCGTCTTGAAGATTTTTTTAATTGGAAAAAGACAAATGATGATTAAAATTGTTATAAAAATCATTATTTTTGTTCTTTTTTTCATATAAACCTACTTCCTCTCTTTTACTAATTACACCATATCATAAATTAATCTAAAAAAGAAATGTCAATTTGGCTCAATATTTATTTCAAATATTTTTCAATGCAAAAAGCGAGGATTTTTTACCCGCTTATTTCTTATAATTTTTCGACTAAAAATGAGTTGATTTGGAATAAAAGAAAATTCAAATAACTAGAAATTCAACTATATCATCGTCGATTGCAATAACAACACTATAATAATACTGGTTAGAATTTGGATATTCAATTAGCTCATCCGTTTCATAAAAATCTATTTTTTCTTTTTGGTTTTCAGAAAAACCATAGACTGATAATACTTGCATATCACGTCTTTTCTTTAATATATATTTTTCGGATTGATTAGAAATTGGTAATGCAGTCATCGTTTTATATACATTTATATAGTCAATAGGTTCTATCATGTTTTCATAAACTTGTTTTTGGATTTGCAATGGAAGAACTCCTATTATCGTTCCATTCTCAAATTGTAAATAATTTGTATAATTTTTCATAGATATATTTGCATATAGTTTTTCTTTTATAAACTTTTTCTTTTCATCTTCAGTTTCAAAATTTTTAAAAATTTTAGTTATAATATAATTTCCGCTTTTCATATATCCCTCTACTTTAATTATTTCATTTTCTTCTATTAAATTAGAGTGAATAGTAACTTTCTTTCCGTTTTCTAATAAAGCAGATGAGTCATAAAAATCAGATACCTCTGTCACCTTCGCAGTGGTTATAAAAGTTTTTTCTTTACTATACATATAAAGAAAAAAGATACATCCTAAACCAACCACTAAAGCTAAAACTAAAAAAGCGCCTTTTCTATTCATTTACTTATCTCCTCTCATAATAAAGTCAAGTATTTTCTATACAAAACTTCATAAAATTTTTCTTTTTTTCTTCAAACTAGTTATTTTTACTAGTTTTTCTTCTTTTTTTTCTTAAATTTTGGCATAATGAAAGCCGTTAACATAGGCATTTTTTTAATTTTGTTAACTTAATTATGAAATATATAATTAAGTGGACTACTAGCCAATTGTGTTTTCATATATGCTTATCCTCTCATTTCATAATATATTTTATATTCATTTTTTGACAGGACATAAAATGAGAATTAAAAATATATATAGTAGAATTAGAAAATAATTTTTCATAAAACTCACCTTTTCCATATACAAAATAACATGAAAATACAAAAAAACAAAGTGCCAATTTGGTCCTTTATTTTTTAAGTATTTTATGCGTTAACATTTTGCTGTAATAAGATTAACACAATTTATATATTAGATACAAAAATCACTCTGATAGGTTAATTCTATCGGTCCAATATAAATATCAGTAGTGCTCCCACCTAGACGATTACACCGAATATAAGTGATAAGCTCAGATGTAAAATCCGAAGTCTTGATACTTTTATAAATCTGTGTTCCACCGTCTGACGGTCCTTCTTCTTTTTGCAAGTTTTCTTCTAATATAGATAAAGCATTTTCATTCGATAGTAAAAATTCTTTAATAGGTATTGCTTGGTTCGAAATATTTACCGTAAATTCATCATCAATACAATAAAAATAAACCTTACGACTTTCTAAATCTAGTATAATTGGTTCTTCATCACAGAAAAATTCTTTACTTTCGGGTTTTTCATAAACCCAAATTTTTATTCCTATAACTATTAAGAAAATAAGCGCTGTACATAAAAGCAATTTTTTCATAATTTCAATTATATATTAATTTCAAATATTTTTCAATATAATTTTTCTCAAAAATTTCATATATTTCAACATAAATATCGCAGTTACCCATTTCACAGGTAACCTTATTATTTGATAAAACAAAAAGAATATTTTCTTCTTTATTTTCGTATATAAAAGAGTTTGTTTTTACATCATAAGTACTAACCGAATTTTCATCCATAACAGTAAATATGCCTAAATTATAAAACAACGTTTTATCTTTTTCATTAAGAATACAAGAATTTTCATCACATTCAAAATTCTCTTTAATTTTTTCAGGTATAGAGCTTTCTATAATTTCTCCTGGTATCCCTATTTCTGGTTTGGGTGTGTATACAAAGTTATCATTTGCTGTTTCTTCTATAAAGTTTAAAGGTATTTCTTCATCTTCAATTGCAACAAAAAACTTTTGATTTCCTTTAATAAAATCATGGTATGAAGCAAATGCATTATATCCATAACTATCTCGAAGTAATACTTGAGAGTCTCCTTCATAAATAAGTTGTCTTTCACCATTTATTTCACTAAAAATTTGTATTCTTTCCACTTTTGGATGAATATTCCCTGTTTGAAAGTATATTTTTTCTTTTGATAAAACAAATAATCCATTATTTATTTCATAATTTGAAGAAGTACCATAAAAACTATAAACTTTCATAGTATCGTAATTTTGAAAGAAATATAGAAAGACTAATCCAATAAAATTAACAATTATAAATATTAAAACTATTATAGTTATAAGTCTTAGCTTCTTTAATTTTGAAGATTGATTATGTAAATACTTGAAATATTTATTTTGGATCTCTTTTTTATTTTGTTTAGTTTTTCTTTCACAAGCAATTAATTCATCTAAAGAAATATCAAAAATTTCACTATAGAAAATTAAATCTTCAAAACTAGGACGTCGTTTATTATTTTCAATTCGATTTATTTTTGAATGATCTATATGCATTTTTTCAGCTAAATTATATTGAGACATATTTTTACTTAATCTTAATTCTTTTAAGAATAATCCTATTTTATTATAATCCATATAATACCCACCACAATGAAAGTATAACATGTGTTTTTCTAAACTTTAAAAAATTTGATTTGATAGTCAAAAAAACAGTTTTTTTACACCTGTTTAGTAACTTTTTTTGCTGTATGAGTGATTGTATCCCAACCTAGATTCTTTTTGCATACGGCAATTAGAAAAGCATGAAGATAAGAAATAATAAATATCGGATGATATAATAAAGATTGAAAATAAACTTTTAAGGTGAGTTTTAATTGTTTAGAAACCATATACAAAAGAATTGCTGTTAATAAAACTAAAGAAAGATAAATGATTCCAACAAAGAAAAGCAAATAAATCGCTAATTGCCATGATGAACTAAAGCTCGTTGATAATAAAACCAAAACAATTAATAATACTAGTCCAAATACAATATATAATGCTGGGGTTATTCCAATTTGCATTTCTAATAAACTTCTGGGATTAATAGGATTTTTCTTTAATTTCTTTTTTAGTTTTGGGCGATATTCTAACCAATTTTGTAAATAACCTTTTATCCATCTACTTCTTTGGGTTATGCTTTTTTTATAATTTTCTGGTTGTTCATCATAAAAAACTGCTTTACTTTGATAATGAGTTGATATTCCGTGTAACGCATAATATAAGGAACTTTCATAATCTTCTGTTAAAGAATGAAAGGGGAATGTTTTCCACTTTCGTATATATTTTCCGTGAATATAATAACCAGTCCCTGACAATATTAAATTCCCGTTTTTCTTTAATGCTCCACGATTTCTTATTTCATTAATCATAAAAAAAGTTAATCCGGCACATATTGGAAAATAATGATTCGTATTTTTAAATGTTCTATATCCAGTTGATATGGCATAGCCTTCTTGATAATCTTCTAACATATATTTTAAAAAATCTTTATCTAAAACATTATCCGCATCAAAAATAAAATAGAGATCATAATAGTTCTTTTTCTTTTCTAAATCTTCAATCATTTCTGCTAAGGCATAGCCTTTTGTTTTTAAATGAAGTTTTTGACGTACAAAATAACTCATTTTATGTTTTTTTACTATCTCTACTGTTGGATCATTTTCATTTTCTACAATTACATATATATCTTGCGGTTTTATTTTATATGATTGATTTTCAATTGATATTAGTAATTCTTCAATGACTAAAGATTCATTTCGAGCAGGTATTAAAATAGCAATCCTGGGATTTTCTTTAAGAGTTGTTTCTTTTTTTATTTGGTTTTTTTTAGATGTACACATTAAATATACATAGTAACATAACCCGACGATTATAGACATTAAAGCAATTGAATAGAAAAAAATCATTTTTTCACCTCAATAACTTTCATATTCGTATAACTTTCTTTTAATACTTCATCAGGATAATATTCATCAAAAAACTCTCCGACAATAGTAATAGCTGGATATCCGTTATGTCTAAAAATTTGTCTGATTAAAGCTCCCCAAGAAATTATAAAATCGAGAGCAAGCAAAATAATTAATATTCTAGTTAACCATGTACCAAATTTTTTGGGTAAATCTTCAATAATATTCGAAATTGCCGGATAGAAAAGTTTTACTAATACTAAAGAAAGTAAGCCCCAAACAATTGCGAAAGGAAGGGTTGTTCTTCCATTAATATTTAAAAATTCATTTGTATAATCCCAAGAAACAGTTCCTAAAAACATTTCTTGCAAGAAACTAATTAAGTATTCAAATCCTCCACCAATCAAAGCACCATATAAAATGGTTTGCCAATCTGGTCTTTTTTTTCGACCTAGTAATCCAATCATTAATACAGCTCCGGCTCCATAAATTGGCGAAATCGGACCGTAAATCACACCTCTTCTTAATTGCCAGACAATTTCATGATGATAATTATAATGAATTACTAGATTGAGGATTTGTTCGTAATAAGCTCCAAAGATACAGCCAAACAAAAAAATCCAAAAAAGTTTATAAAAACACATTCCCTCTGCAAACTTTTTATTTGGTTTATCCAACTCTTTTGTCATATCACACTTCCATATCTATGTCTCATTTTACCATATGGTATGATAAATAACAAGGAAAACAAAAATTACAATTTTGCAAGAAATGAAAGAATATCTTTTAAAAAAGCAATAATTTTTGTATCGAATATTCACCAAAATATTGCTTATTAAATATTTTATACTATTAGTTTAATAAGGTTTTCTGGTTAATTTTCTAGGTGAATCTGGATCTATTTGAAATGCATAATACTTTGCTACTATTTGAGAAAGTTCTACATATACAACTTGTATTTTTTCAAAAAAATCATTATTATTTTTTGGGACTTCTAATTGATTAGATAATAGGAATTGAAGTTCGTTAGCAACATATATAACGGTTAAAATTGCCTTTTCAATCTGATCTTCTTTTATATTTTTGGATACTTGAGATACTAATCCAAATAACACATTTGTGGTACACTTAATTCCATATTTATTTGCTTCTTTCGTAATAAATTCAGATTCAGTTTCAAAATCCGGATTATTAACAAAAATATTACCAAGAGCATTCCAAAATTTTTTAAAATCATTTTGTATATATTCAAGAGCTAAACTCGTAATCATTTTTTCTATTATTTGCCAATCAGATAAGAATTGTTGTTTTATTTCTTCAGAAATTTTCAGTTTCTCATTTAACATAGGATATTCATAACTTCTTGGGTGCCTTTGTAAGATTGGAAATACACAAACGTCAGTTCCTATTGCGTACCCCTTTTCCAAAAAAATTTTATTGCAAAACTCTAACCAGAGTTTAAAATTTTGTTCATCACTCAAACGTAAATTAAATACATTACGTCCATTATAAAAAGCTTCACCATTTCTCATAATTATCCCATCATACATCCAGGTCTGCCAACCAAAAGCAAAATAATTTGAATGATTATTTATTATATAAAAAGCAGTTTTACAGTCTTTGCACACTACATACGAAGTTTTAGCATGTATACCATCATTATAACAATATTTACATCCACAATGAACACACCCATATTTTTCAAAATCCTGACGATTTATAACAATCATACGTCCTCCTTAATTCGTTTTTTATTATATTCATTCTAATTCGTTTGTCAATTATTAGTTCACATGCTAAAAAAAAAGGATTATGCATGTAAAAAGTTCCATATTCCTTTCTCTAATAAACAATTTTTCTTTTTTTATCACATTTCTAAAAGAATTGTAGTTGGCCCAATATTTGATAATGTGACATTCATATCCGCTCCAAAAATGCCTGTTTCTACTTTTATAAATTTTCTTAATTCATTATTAAAATATTCATAAAGCTTACTTGCTTCTTCTCCATTTAAAGCTTTTATGTAACTTGGACGATTTCCTTTAGATGTATCTGCATATAAAGTAAATTGACTAACGGATAATATACTTCCATTCTCATCTAAAACACTTTTGTTCATTATTCCATTTTCATCAGGAAATATTCGAAGTTTTAGAATTTTTCCAATCATTTTTTCGATGTTTTTTTTATTATCTCCAGCTGTGAATCCAACTAAAAGACAAAGGCCATTTGATATTCGTCCAACAACTTGATTGTTAATTGTTACGGATGCATTTTCGCATCTTTGAACGACTACTCTCATTTTATTTGATCCTCAAATGTTAAAACTTTAAAGTCTGGGGCTATATGGTATATATTTCGATAGATACTATCCACTCCTAGTGTTGTAATTTTTCCTTTGTCAAAAGTAAATGATTTTAAAAACGTTTCCACTTCTTCTTTATTTGGTCCTTCTATTTCAACATATGTTGGAATTAAAGGCCAAGTATCTATATCAATTTCAATATTTTGAAAGCGGTAGCGAATCCGTTTATTTTCTTGATAGCTTCGATAATGATAACCTAATTCTTCTAAAATTAAAGCCGTTTTTTCAAAATCAGAAACTTCAATTTCTAATTCGTTTGTCCCTTCTATCGAATTTTCATCCTTAATTTCTTTAATTGTTAAGGTCGTTTTCTTCCCATTTGTTCGCAGACGGATCCATTTATTATCAATTACGGGATGAAAATCATACACTTTTCTTTTTTGAAGCCATTTACCTTCTAAGCTCGCGCCCATACTTTCTAATTTCTTAATCCATTCTTGTTCATCAATTTCTAAAACTCGTATTTCTATTTCTTGATTCATTTTCTTACCACCTTTTTTACAAATTTATAAGCATATAAGCTATTCATAAAATCTTCAAGTTGTTCTTTGTTAATTACTTTTACGGTAATTGTATAAATTGTATCCAAATTTTCATTTTTGGTTTTTACTCCGTCAACATATACTTTTTTTGTCGTTGCTTTACTTATTATATCCAATAAATAATTTTTACTTGAATCTGTCGTTATAGCAACGTCTGTCTCAAAATTTGAAGTAATATCTTCGTTCCATTCTACTTTAATAAAACGATTTTCTTTATTTTGAACATTTAAACAATTTTTTTTATGAACTGTTACACCCTCTCCTTTTGTAATGTATCCTACAATTTCATCGCCAAAGACCGGGTGACAACATTTAGCAAGATTCACTAAAATTCCTTCTTTGTTATCTACTAAGATCTCTCCTTTAGCTCTCTTTGGTTTAGTTCGGTTATTGGACAGCATCACTTTTTCAAGTAAAATATCTTCGACATTTTTCTTATCTTCGGTTGTTAAATTAATGATATAAGTAGCTGTATAACGAAGTGAACCAATTGAAAAATAGATATCTTCTAATGTTTCTAATTTTAAATCTTCACATATTTTTTTAACATTTTCCGTAGATAATACTTGTTCGAGCGATAATTTTCGCTTTCTAATCTCACTTGTTAAAATGTCTTTTCCTTTTTCTGTATACGCTTCTTTATCTTGTTTGCTAAAATACGACTTGATTTTATTTTTCGCATGAGAAGTTTTTACAAAATTTAACCATTCTTTACTTGGAGTGCTTGATGGATTGGTTCTAATTTTGACGATGTCGTTATTTTGTAATTCATAATTTAATGGCACGCTTGTATCATTAACTAACGCTTGAACTGTTTTGTCACCAACATCTGAATGAATCCGATAGGCAAAATCAAGAGGAGTAGCTCCTTTAGGAAGTTCTAGAACATCGCCTTTTGGTGTGAATACGTAAATGCTTTCATTAATAAACTCTTGTTCAAGATTATTCGTAAATTCTATGTCACTTAATGATTCACTGGATTCTATTAAATTTCGTAAACTTTCTAATTTTTGTTCCATTACATTTTGCATATAATGTTTTTCTTTATAAGCAAAATGAGAAGCAACACCCTTTTCGGCAAATTCGTCCATTTCTTCTGTTCGGACTTGGATTTCGTATCGATGGCCATCTGGTCCGAAGACACCGGTATGCAAACTTTGATACATGTTCGCTTTTGGCATGGCTATATAATCTTTGAACCTTCCAGGGATCGGACGATATTTCGCGTGAATAAGACCAATAGTTAAATAGCACTCATTTACTTTTTCAACAATTACGCGTAAAGCTAAGATATCATAAATATTTTCCCATTTTTTTCCATTATTCAATTTGTTATAAATACTGTAAACGCTTTTGACACGGCTTTTTATTTTAAATGAAATATTTTGTTCCATTAACATTTCGGAGATAGCTAGTTCCATTTCATCTAGTGAGTCATGAAGTTCAGCATAGGATGCATTTAACCTTTCTAGAATATCTTGATAGACATCTGGCTTACTGTATTTTAAACATAAATCTTCCATTTCTCCTTTAATTTTATACATACCAAGCCGGTGAGCTATTGGTATTAACACGGTCATAGTTTCATGAACTTTTTTCTTTAAGGCTTCTTTGTCTAGGGCATCCGCGGTTCGTAAATTATGCAGGCGATCAGCTAGTTTTAAAAATAAAACTCTTACATCTTCACTCATTCCTACTAAGATTTTACGTAAATTTAAAGCCGCGTGTTCAGAGTCGTCCGTTA
Source organism: uncultured Bacilli bacterium (assembly GCA_944363605.1). Taxonomy (GTDB): domain Bacteria; phylum Bacillota_I; class Bacilli_A; order RF39; family UBA660; genus Ventrenecus. The sequence goes on along the minus strand of CALVUM010000075.1, from coordinate 13,402 downwards.
ATTCTAAACGATTTAATTTTGAAATAACATATACAATGCCTGCGACTTCATTCCCAAAAAGATTCTCGATTTCTTCTTTGGTCGCACCGGCATGGTTAATTGTTTCATGTAATAAAGATGCGGTTACTGTAATACTATCTGCATCTAAATCCAAAAGGATTAAAGCGACTCCTAAAGGATGAGTCATATAATCTGTTTTATCAAGCCTTATTTTTCCTTTATGTTTTTCTGAAGCAAATTCATATGCTTTTTTGATATTCGAGATTTCTTCTCCGGAATATATTTTTTCACATTTTTCGATTAAATCTTTAAACATTTTTTCTTTCATTCATTTTCCCACCTATTTTATAAATATTTTACAAGCAATAGATTTATCCAATCTCTTTTTGAAAATTTCAGCATCTTTTATTGAGCCAACCACGTAACCATAATGTATTGGAATCGCAAGCTTAGGTTTTATGATGTTGCAAAGAGAAGCAGCCTCTAAACAATCCATAGTGTACGTACCACCTACGGGAACGAATGCAACATCACATTTTACTTCTTTGGCTTCTTTTGTCACATCTGTATCGCCAGCAATATAATAGATGACTTTATCTAAAGTAACAATATAAGACACCCAACCATCCTCTTTTCGATGATTTTTTTTATGAAGATTATATGCTGGAATAGTTTTAAATTCGATATTTTTGAATGCGTATTGTTGATTTGGTTTCACAATTATGATGTATTCTTCTTGAATGCCTATAGACAAAAGTTCTTCTACAATATCTTTGGGAGTAATAAAAATAGTTGATTCCTTTTTCACTTCTAGTATTGCTAGCAATGAAAAATGATCGAAGTGAGGATGGGTTATAAATATGTAATCTGCATCATGTTTCGATTCCACTTCTAACGGATCAAAATAGAGTACTTTACTTCCTCTTATGGAGATACTACTTTGAGTATTTACATTAATTGGTTCCATGTGTCTTTTCCCTCGCTTCCTTATAAATTGTAAAATTATCGGTATTTAAAATATCATCTACCATTTCACCTAAAGTTAAATTGTTTTTATTTGGCCAAACGTTCTTGCAAAAGTATAGCCAAATATCCATTTCAGAAATTTGAAGCATTTTTTCGGTTTTCATTTCTCTTTTTTTGTTTCTTAAAGCTGGTAATAAACGATTGTATAGTTCTTCTAAGCTTGTGAATGCATCCATAATTCTACTCCTAACTTCTATAATTTTTCTTAAATACATATTATATTATAGCTCATAGTAAAAGAATAGGAAAGATGAATATTGAAAAAAGACACTTTTAAGACATCAATTATTATTCTCTTAGTTGGTGGTTTCATTACCAAAATACTCAGTTTTGTTATTCGAGTTTTATATACACGCGTCATAGGAGAAGATGGGATCAATTTATATACCATTGTTACTCCAACATTCAGTTTATTTATTACTCTTGCTTCTTTTGCCCTTCCTATTAGTATTTCAAAACTTGTCAGCGAGAATACTGTTCGCAGTAAAAAAATTATCTTTTCTTCGATTTTTTTTATTTTGTTTTTTAATCTTATTTTACTTTTTTTCGTTTTATTAACTGCTCCTTTAATTGCTACCCATTTGTTAAAACAGCCTAGTGTTACTCCTCTTTTATATGCGATGGCATTTACACTTCCATTTGTTAGCATTACTGCGATTTTAAAAGGATATTTTTTAGGAAAACTTAAAGTGGCCCCCAACACAATATCCAATGTTTTCGAGCAGATAGTACGTATTTTGTTTTTGGTGTTTTTACTTCCTTTACTCGTTCAAAGAAGTGTAATGCTTGGTGTTACTTCTTATATTTTATTTAATATTGTCACGGAAATTGTCAGTATATTTACATTTTGGTGTTTTCTACCCAAAAATATTACGGTTCAAAAAGAGGATATGAGGCCTAGCCAAAATATTATTAAACGGATCTTAAAAATTAGCGTTCCTTCTGTATCTGGAAGGTTGATTGGAAATGTCGCCTTTTTCCTGGAACCTATTATTCTTACTAATATGCTTCTTTTATTTGGATATACAAACACTTATGTTTTAGAAGAATATGCATCTTACAATGCCTATGCAATTGGACTTTTAACGATTCCCTCTTTTTTTATTTCGGCAATTTGCCAAATTTTGATTCCTGAAATTAGTAAATATCATGGTCAAAAAAATGTATCAATGATAAAGCGAAGACTTTCTCAAGCTTTATTTTATTCTTTTGTCATAGGTTTTTGTTCGTCAATGATTTTATTCTTCTTTCGAAATATTTTGCTTTCTGTAATTTATAATACAACTAGAGGAAGTGAATATATTTTTGCTTTGGCTCCTTTCTTTGTTTTCTTTTATTTAGAAGCTCCTTTATCTAGTGCTTTACAAGCTTTGGATGAATCAAAAAAAGCCATGCAAATTACCTTGTATGGAAGTATTTTAAAATTACTGATCATGGCGATTTTATGTTGTTTTAAAATTGGACTTTATGCACTGGTGATCAGTGAAGTTTTAAATATTTTATTTGTTGTTTATTTAAATGCAAGAAGTGTTCATCAATCTATTAAGAAGATTCAACTGGCCTAAAGACGATGGAATTCTCGTCAATGAAAATTTCAAAACAAAGATTTTTTCTAGTGTTTTGATAAAGATATATAGAAAAAGATTCTTCTTTTTTGGAAGGCATTTTGATTGTATGACTTAATATACTCTCTATTGTTATATATTCTTTTTCTAAAGCTTCTTGTAAAAATAAACTTATAGTTCCATAATGGATATAGATTTGATCAATACATTCATAATAGATTTTTTTGTCATCAATTGTCATAATTTCATGATTTTGACAGCGGCTTTCAAAGTTCGCGGTCATCGTAAAATTTTCGTAGTTTTCTAATTTACTTAGTCTCTCTGTTCTTTGAATTGTAAAGAGGTAGTTATTTAAAGAAAATGTCACTAAAGCAAAAAGTAAAAAAATAAAAATACTTACTAAGTAAAATGTTTTTTTTATTTTAAATCTATGTTTTGGTTTCTTCATGACTACTCTCCTCGCTTGCGCTTATTATAGCAAATTTTTCTTCATTGGAAAAGATAAATGCATCAAAAAGACGCATTGAATTTTAGCTTTTGATATGCTACACTATATATAATAGAAAGTGGGTCTTGACATGTATACTGAATATGATTATGCAAACGAACCAATCGTGGATATTGTTAATAAAATGATTATTGATGCAGCAAGAAAACGTTCAAGCGATATTCACTTTGATCCTACACCAACTAATTTAATTGTTCGCATAAGAGTTGATGGAGAACTTATTTTATATGCTAATGTTCCGGAATCTGTTAAAAGAAATCTCATTACTCGAATTAAAATTTTAGCAGGTATGAATATCACGGAATCTCGAATCCCTCAGGATGGGGCAATTAAAATGCAAGTTGATGGTCGAGATTTAGATTTACGTGTCTCTACTCTGCCTATTGTATATGGCGAGAAAATTGTTATCCGACTTCTTGATTATTCTGAAGCTTTTTCTAAAATTGATGCTTTAGGATTTTCGGATATTAATTTAGAAAAAGTTATGAAAGCTATTAATAAACCTAATGGAATTATTTTAGTTACTGGTGCCACGGGTACAGGTAAATCTACTACTGTTTATGCAATTTTACAACATTTAAATACAATATCTCGAAATATTATAACGGTTGAAGACCCAGTCGAGATGAAGATATCGGGTATTAATCAAGTTCAAGTTATGTCGGAAATCGGATTAACTTTTGCAAGTGCTTTACGTTCCATTTTGCGACAAGACCCGAATGTTATTATGATTGGAGAAATTCGAGATAATGAAACTGCTAGAATTGCAGTTCGAGCTAGTATTACGGGGCATTTAGTATTATCTACAGTTCACACGAATAACTCATTAACCACTATTGAACGTTTAGTTGATATGGATGTAGAAAGATATTTACTTGGAAGTGCTTTAGAAGCTATTATATCGCAACGACTTTGCAAAAAGCTTTGTCCAAAGTGCCGTAGTTCAAGACCTACTACTCCTTATGAAAAACGAGTCTTTAAAGCCGCTTTAGGAATGGATATTTCTTACATTTATAAACCTGTAGGTTGCCCTTCTTGTTATCAAGGATATTCTGGTCGTATTGCTTTACATGAAGTTATGCTTTTAAACCAAGATATACGAGATGCCATTGTTAATAATGCCCCAAAAGAGAAAATTCGTGATTTAATTTATCAATCAGGTAATACTACAAGTATTTTGGATGACGGTCTCATTAAAGTTATTAATGGATTAACAAGTTTTGAAGAAGTATTGCGAGTTATCGATGTGGAAGATGACCTTGGAGAAGAGGAAAAAGAGTTAAAAAATGCTTTGATTGGAAAAACTAATAAATATCAACAAGAGCAAACTACTGAAGATGTAGAAACTTTATCTTTATAAAAAAAAACGGAATCCCCGTTTTTTTTATGTAAATAAATTTAAAATATAGGAAAATTTATCGTAATACAAAAAGACTATACACAAAGCAGATATTAAAAAAGGGCCATATGGAACTTCATGAGAAGTATTTGTAAGTAAACTAAATGTAGCATAAGGAAGAGCAAGAAAAGTTGATAATACAAGAACCATAAAACCATAAGGAGCTCCGACGGTCATTCCAATTATAAATGAAAGTTTTATATCTCCCCCACCTAAAGCTTCTCTTTTGAATAAAATTTTTCCTAAAAAGGCCACGACGAGCATGAAAAAGAAGAGAATGGCTCCGTCTACTAAGGAAGATAGAGCTGTATCTAAATTATAAAAACGCCATTTTAAAAAGAAGACAGCTATTCCAGTAATTACTAGAGGTGAATCAAGAATGATCATATAAAGAAAATCACTGATAAAAATTAATATAAGTAAAGATATTAAAAATAAAGAAACATAGAACTCATAAGAAAAACCAAAATAAAGGTAAGATGATGCGAAAAGGGTTCCAGTAATTATTTCGGCTAGAAAACAAAAAAAAGGAATTTTTTTTTGGCAAACACGACACTTTCCTCTCAAAAAAAGATAGGAGAAAACGGGAATTAATTCGTACCAAGAAAGTTCATGATGACAATGCATACAATGACTCCGTGGTTTTACAATCGATTTTCCCTCTGGTAATCTAGTTGCTATAACACAGTAAAAAGAAGCTAAAGTGCTTCCAATAACCCAAAAGAATATTGTATAAAAAACTTCCATAGAATCCCCCTTTACTGAATTGTGTTCATCAAATTAAACATTGGTACAATGACTGCTAAAATAATGGCTCCAACAACTAGTGCTAAACCTGAAATCATAATTGGCTCAATGAAAGATTTTAAAGATCCAACAAGATTTCTGTGCATTTCTTGATAGTATGTGCTTACTTTGGACATCATCTCAGCTAATTTACCGGTTGATTCACCAGTTACTATCATATAATACGCTACATCAGGAACCGCCCAGTGATCTTTAAATGCAACACTAATCTTTTCTCCTTTAACAATGTTATTAATGGTATTATACATTATTTCTTTATATACTTCGTTATTCGTAATTTTGCTTAAAATATCAATACTTTCTGTAATAAAAACGTTATTACGTAAAAGTGAGGAAAAAGTTTTGGCAAAAATTGTCATTTCATTATATTTAATAATGTTTCCGATTACTGGAAGTTTCATAGCAATTGTTTGAATATTTTTTCTGAATGCTTTGATTTTTTGAAAACAAAACATGAAAACAAGAATAGCTATAATAATTAAAAGTAAAATATTTACCACATTATTTTGTAAAAAATTACTTATGTTTATTACCGCTAAAGTTAATCCACTGATTTCTGCATTGGCGTTTTCATAAATGCCAATAAACTCTGGGATAACATAAATCATAATAAAAGTAATAACTGCTAAACTGAAAACCATAATAACAGAAGGATATGTCAAGGCAGAAACCATTTGTTTTTTTGTTTTATCAATTTCTTCATAATAATTTGCCATATCATCTAAAGTCTCTTCTAACTCACCTGTTGCTTCTGCGGCTTTTATCATATTAATAAGTAATGGTGGAAACATTCCTCCTTGTTTTTCTAACGCTTTAGAAAATGATTCTCCCATTGTTAATTCATAAATAATTGATTGAAATGAACGCTTATATTGTCCTTTTTTATTCATTTGTTGATTTAATATTCTAATGGCTTCGGAAAGAGGAATTCCACTTTTTAGATACGTTGACAATTGGGTAAGCCAAAATAATAAATCTTTTGTTTTCATTTTTGGAGATAAAATGCTGGATTGACCATAGAAAAAATCAATATATTTATTATTTTCGATTTTATATACGTCATAACCATCTTGAACTAAAAATGTATTTACATCTAGTTTAGAAAACCCATTAATTATTCCTGTTTCTAGTTTTCCTTCGCTGTTTTTTGCTGTAAATCGATATACTTGAGACTCTTTGCTTCTTATCCTTCCCGGTCCTTGAAGTTCTTGAAGCAAATTCATTTTCTCTTTTTCTAAAGTTGCAATTCTCTTTTGCATATATCTTGTGTTTTTTAATAGATCGTTAATATCCATATTTAAAAGATTTTTTTTCTTTACTGGTTCGTCTTTTTTTTCTAAGACTTTTTTAGTGCCTTTATATGCTTTATCTACTTTACCACTTGCTTGTTGCCAAGCATTAATTGGAAGATCTTTAAAAACATAGATGAAACCTCTTAAAGCACATTGTAAAACGTAAATAAGGATTTCTGCAAATATTTTAAAAGACATGAATAGTCCTAATCCAGGGTATTTTAAAGGTTTTAACATTTGATTTTCAGAATTTGCATTTGTATTCATGTCCCTTACTCACTTTCTATTCTACTAAATTAGTATAGCATGAAGTCACAAAAATGTAAATTCTAGATAATCGATTTTTTAGATATTTCTTCTTTGGCTGATTTTACCCAAATAATGAAAAATTTATTATAAAATATTTTCTTTTTTTCATATACTATTATCAGAAAGGTGATGCCTTATGTTTCCAGGAGTTGTAAGAACAGGTTTAACTCTCCCTAAAGTCCTTGGTGGTATTCAAAAGACCCTTAATATTGCCAATCAAGTAATTCCATTATATGTTCAAGTAAAACCTATAATTAAAAATGCCCAAAGTGCTTTTTCAGTTGCTAAAGATTTGCTCGCTACACCCTCAACTTCGCCAGCAAAATCATCAACTAGTTCTTTGAAAGTGGAAAATCAAAGGACAAAAAAACAGGAAGAAATCCCTGTTACTTATTCGAATAATCCTGTTTTCTTTTTATAAATTTTTTTATCCACTCTAGCTTTTTGATAATAGATTTTTTTTCGACAATTTGGGTATCAGGAATTTTTTTCAAAATTTCTTGATATTTTTTTTCTAAAAATTGATAGTACTTTTCATTTTGGACATCAAAAAGCCCTAAAAAGAACTCTTCTTCGCTTAATTTCTGTATTCCTTTTTCATAAAGCATAATTGTATAGAAATGTCCTTTTTCATAAACAACTTTTTCATTTTGCAAAAACCAATTTTTTTGATTCATGAATTTTCGCAACTCTTCTAAATGATTATTTGATTGAAGAATAATTTTTTTGATATTTTTTGTTTTTTCTTGATTTTCTAAAATATGAATTATTGTTGATGATCCCATGCCAGCGATAACGAGAGTATCATAGTCTTCTGTATCGATATTTTCTAAGCCGTCTGTCACGAAAGTAGCAATTTGATGTTCTAGTTTTTCTTTCGCAATGTTTTTTTGGGCTTGTAGCAAAGCTTTGGGATGAATATCCGTTGCGAGTATTTTGGTACTCCCCTGTTTGGCCATTTTAATGGGCACATAGGCGTGATCTGTTCCAATATCAATAAAATGGTCTTGAATGTTTAAAAATTCGCATATAACATCTAATCGTTTTTCCATTTAATCCGTTAAAAAATCCTTTAATCTTTTGGCACGTGATGGATGTCTTAGTTTGCGTAAAGCTTTTGCCTCAATCTGTCTAATTCGTTCTCTTGTAACATTAAATCTTTTACCAACTTCTTCTAAAGTATGACTTGTCCCATCAATTAAGCCAAACCGAAGTTCTAATACTTCTTGTTCACGTTCTTGTAAAGTTTCTAATACTGCTTTAATTTCTTCTTTTAAAATTTCATTTGTTGCGTATTCTTCTGGAGTCATGGCGTTAATATCTTTAACAAAGTCTCCTAAATGGGAATCATCTTCTTCACCGATTGGTGTTTCAAGTGAAACTGGATCTTGACTTATTTTAATAACATCACGCACTTTTTCAACACTGATTCCCATTTTCTTAGCAATTTCTTCTTCGCTTGGCTCTCTATTTAATTCAAGGGTAAGCTGTCTTTGAATACGTGCCATTTTATTAATTGTTTCCACCATATGAACTGGAACCCTAATAGTTCTTGCTTGGTCAGCTAGAGCTCTAGTGATTGCTTGACGAATCCACCATGTAGCGTACGTCGAAAATTTATAACCTTTATCATAGTCAAATTTATCTACGGCTTTCATAAGACCAATATTTCCTTCTTGAATTAAATCTAAGAATAATAATCCTCGACCAACATATCTTTTAGCAATGGATACTACTAAACGAAGATTTGATTCGGCTAAACGATTTTTTGCTTCCTCATCCCCATTAGCTACTCGTACAGATAACTCCATTTCTTCTTCTGGAGTAAGTAAAGAGATACGGCCGATTTCTTTTAAATACATTCTTACTGGATCATTAATATTCATATCCTTAGTTATTTCGGCATCGTTTAAAATAATACTGTCACCGGATGAAGTGTTTTCATCATCTTCACCAACGATTTCAATTTTATTTTCCATTAAAGCATTATATAGTTCATCTAAAGAGTCGTTATCTACTTCTAATCCTTTTAAAGCTAGAGCAAGTTCTTCATAGGTTACTTTGCCATTTTCTTTTCCTTTTTTAATAAGTTCTGCTTTTCTTTCTTCAAATGATTTGATTTCTTTTACTTTTTTTGGTTTTTCTTTAACTTTTGCAGGAATTCGATCTACTAATTCAATGTTTAATTCGGTAATTTCTTCTTGAAATTTTTTGATTTCCTCTTCTTTCACTTTGCATTCCTTCGCAATTTCGACAATTTCACTTATTAATATATACCCTTCTACTTTTCCTTTTTCAATTAATTCATTTTTTTTCATTTCAAACTTAGTCATTCTTTCACACTTCTTTCTTTCTTTATTTCTTGTATTTTTATCATTAAATCTACAATTTTTTGACCTAATTTTTCTTTTTCGTTAATATCTTTTATTTTTTTTTGCTCATCTTTTATTTTCTTAAGCTCTTCTTTCCACATGATTTCCTTGATGTTTCTTATATAATCCATAAAACTAGTATCCTCTAATTCAATATCTTTTATACTTTGGATCAAAGAATATATTTCATTTTTTAAAGGACTTTGTTCAGCGTATGTAAGAAAATCAGCAAATTCGATTTTTTTGTTTTCTTCTAAATAATAAAGAATTTCATTCGCGATTTTTCGATAAGATTCTTCTTTAAAAAAGCCTAATTTTGTTTGATAAATTTTTACATATTTTTGATCATTCATCATGTAGTATAAAATATGCTCGGCACTTTTTTCGTAGCGATTTTTGCTTTTTTCTTTTTGAGGAAGCGAAGGTATTTCGATTTCTTTTTCTTCCGTTTCTAATTCGCTTTTTAAAACGTCATAAGATAAATTATATTCTTTGGCTAGTTTATGTAGAGTAATATCTATAGTAATTTTGTCTGCACCTTTCAAAGAATCCAAAACACTTTTTACATAGGTTCGTAAATTTTCTGTGTCATTTAGATTTTTGTTCCCTTTTAAATTATCATATTGAAATTCAATAAAAGACATTGGGTGTTTTATTACTTCACTCATTTTCTGGACGCCATTTTGTAAAATATATTCATCGGGATCTTTTTGGCCACTTAGACGGATAACTTCTACTTTGATTCCAGCATTTTCTAACAGATGACCGTTAGTCATGGTCGCTAAAGCGCCTGCATCATCATTATCAAACATCAGAAGAACTTTGACGTGTTGTTTACCGATTAAAGTGATTTGCTCCTTTGTTAAACTTGTTCCCATTAAGGCGACTGTATTTTTAAAACCACAAGCATACATTCTAATTGCATCCATATTTCCTTCAACGATAATGAGACTTTTTTCTATCCGAATAGCATTCTTTGCACGATGTAAATTGAATAAAATATTTCCTTTTTTAAAAATCATTGTCTCTTTACTGTTTAAATATTTAGGAGAACGATCTTTTTCATAAACACGACCTGTAAAAGCAACAACATTACCTTTATCATCATGAATGGGAAACAAGATTCGATCAGAAAACACATCATGATATTCTAAATCTTTTTGATTTACTAATCCTAACTTAAATAATTCTTCATTGGAAATATTTTTTTTGTGTAAAAAATCTCTCAATTGATTGTTTGAAAACGCTAGACCTACATTGAATTCTTTTATCATGTCTTCCGTTAGGCCACGTTCTTGTAAATATTTCTTGGCTATTAAACCGGCTTCTGTATTTAAGTTATTCTGATAAAAACTTGTTGCGAGATTCATGATTTCATATTCATGAGCAAATTTCTCTTTTGGCTTGTAAGTATTGCTTATTTTAATTGACATGCCGACTTTGGAAGCCACCTTTTCTATAGCTTCCAAATATGAAATATTTTCATAGTCGCTGACAAATTTAAAAACATTACCTGCTGCTCCACAAGAAAAACATTTAAACATCTGCTTTTCTCTTGATACGCTCATGCTTGGCGAATGATCTTGATGGAAAGGACAAACGCCAAAAAAATTTTTCCCCCTTTGAGTTAAAGGAATATAATCACTTATAATCTCAACAATATCTGCCTCTTCTCTTATTTTTGCTACTTCTTCAGCTGCAATTTTCGGCATATATACTCCTCCCTAAATATATATATTCCCTTTAAATTGTTAATTTCCTTTTTTTTAAGCAAAAAAAATTGCCAAAATCGACATTTTTTGACAATTTTACGAATTTTTTACACTTTTTTTGCATATACTATAGTTTCTTTTTGAAACCAAAGTTTTCTACTTAAAACAAAAAGGAATTGCATTATTGTAAGAATAAAATAAGGTCCATCAATTAGCTTTAAAATCTCTATTAAGAAAAAAGAAGCGAATCCCATTAATAAACCGTAACCAATCTTACCTTTTTTTAAAACTGGTGAATATTCGTTGATAGGTAAAAAAACAATGATTGTGACCCAAAAGTGACTATTTAAAATTCCTCTTAAAAATTCATAATTGGGGTCTATTATTCCGTAAAAAAAGGCAGGAAGAAAAAAGCCACAGATAGCATATATGGGTAATTCTTTTTTATAGTAAAAATCTGTACTTAAAACTATATAAAGCATCAATAAAAGCAGAATGCACGTTGTTCCAAAATTGCCAACACTTCTTCCTAAAAACAAATCTATAGTTCCATAAAGATATGGGGTACTACTTTCAATTTGATTTTCATAAGAAATAGAAAAAATTAAACTTGCTAAAATAAGCAAAATTTTAAAAAATAATTCTTTAGATATAGGAAGCTTTAAATGAATAATTTGAATAAACGAATATATTATAAGAAGAAGTATAAATATCCAAACTGGAAATGTTGGAGGAACAAGTAGTCCTAAAAAAAGGCCCTTATAGAGATTTAAAAAAAGATTCTTTTTTTGGAAAAGATTTGTTATTATATGGAAAGATACTGCTAAAATTGGATAAAGAAGCAATCTTAAAACGTCCCAAAAATTTTCTTTTCCAATAAAAACGTAACTTATTCCATTTTTATATAATCCATAACATAACATTAAAATTAATATAATGTAAATTCCCTGAAGAGTTTTTTGATTTGTTTCTTTAAAATGCATTGCAATATCCATTTACTCTTCTCTCCTTTTCTTTAAAAATTTACTTACATCTATATAACTTGGACACACAAACGTACAAAGACCGCATCCGATACATTCTTCATTTTTGTACGTTCCTTTAGTCTGAACCGCCAAATATGGATGACTCTTTCTAGGACAAACTTCATCACATTTTCCACAGTGAATACATTTTTTGGGTTGATATTTTAGGGGTTTCATGAAATAAATTGCTCGAACATCTTCGGTAATTACTAAACTTTCTAAATCTATTTCTTGACGATTCATAATACCGTTCAAAAAAATTTTATAATCTGTTTTTTTAAATTCTATACATTTTTGAATAAGTTCGTTAGCTATAGTTCCAATTTTCACGCGAAATACTTGAGGATTTTTAATAGCATTTCCGGTTATTGTAACAAAGGTAACATCTTTTTTTCTTTCGCGAATTGTATTTAGATATAAATCCATTATTTGTTCTGTAGATAAAATACTTGTATTTTCATCTAATTTCACATATTCTCTAAGAATTTTTTCGTTACCAATTGGATAAAAATCTGGCAAAATAGAAATAGATATATTAGGATATGTTCCGATCATTTCTTCAAATGCTTCAATACTTTCTCTATCTGTTTCTTTTAAATAAATACGAACTTCAGGGATATTAAAAACCTCAGATAAACAATCTAACATTTGTAAAATAGATGAAGTTTCTAGTTTATGAATAAATGGTCGATTGGCAACATAAGGTTCATCTTCAATACCGTTTAAAATCAAAATTTTTTTATTTTGAAATTTTCCTATATCAAAATTCGGACATTCCTTAATTTTTTGTTTAAAGTTTGTTTTAATACTCACTGTAGTAAACTCATTCATTCCTTGATACATATCTTCTTCTTTGTAATCGTTTTTTATTTCTAAATATTTTTTTTCTTGATTTTTTAAAATACCGACAATTCTTCCACTTACCGAACTATAAAAATCTTTTCCCTGATAGAAATAAAGTTTCTCACCTTTTTTCACTTTTTTTATTTCGATATTTTGAAGAATCTCCTCATTAATCGGAATATAAATGTGTGTAGGTTCCAAATAATTTGTAATTTGACTGCTTACTTTAATGGAAGCATCTTTCGCAATTGTAAGTAATTTTTTCATATGCTTTCCCTGCCTATTTTTATTATACAAAAAAATAAAAAAAAAGAAAACTTCTTTTACAAAAAGTTTTCTTGGTTAATTAACACAAAAGCAACTATTGCCTTTGCACTTATAATATAACATAATTTGCTTGAATATGCAAGATAATTTGATCAGGATAAACGCATGAGAAATTGTGCGTTTTTTATGTTAATATATATGTAAGGAATAAAAAGTGGTGATAATAGAATGGCAAAAAAATCAAAAAAACTAGAGGAAATAAGAAATATGGTAAAAG
>CALVUM010000074.1 GCA_944363605.1 uncultured Bacilli bacterium | reverse complement strand
TTTTCTAATAGTTCTTTTTTTCTTTTATTTGTAAATTTTGCCATATTCAATCTCCTTATCTATATTTTACCATATCAAAAAAGATAGGTGTCTTTTCCTATCTGTCTATTTTTATGGGTACAGTTTAGAGATAGGAGAGTGTTAATATGATTAGTATAAGAAAAAGAGGTAGTGTTTATCAATATTGCTTTGAAGCAGGTAAAGCAAATGGAAAAAGGAAACAAATAACTAAAAGTGGTTTTAAAACAAAAAATGCAGCCTTTGTAGCAGGACAAAAGGCATACGATGAATTTATTAATGGATTAACAAATATAGAATGTAATATGTTATATGGAGATTACTTAGATTATTGGATGAAAGAATATTTTGAAATCAATTATAAGTATTCTACTGCCAAAAGATATAAAGAATCTTTTAGTAATATAAAAAATGAATTGGGAAATTATAAATTATCCACTCTAACACCATATCTTTTAAATCAAGCATTATTAAAATTATATCAAACATCTAGTACAAAGAATGCATTAAGAAATTATCAAAAAGTTATTAAAAGTTCTTTAAGAGATGCAACATATTACTTTGGATTTATTCCTAATAATCCAGCAAGTGCTTTGGAAATACCCAGAGTACTATCATTTGAATTAAAAAAAACGATGTAGGTCACATTTATACTAAAGAAGAAATAGAAAAAATTTTAAATAGATTTAAAAATAATAAAGTATTTATATGTGCATTTTTAACTGCTTGTTATACAGGTATGAGAACAGGAGAAGTTTTTGCATTGACTTGGGATGATATAGATTTGAATAATAGAATTATTAAAATAAGCAAACTGTTTATGCAAAAGATAAAAAAGAAAATGGCAGATGGTATCTAGGGACAACTAAAACATTAGGTAGTAGTAGAGAAGTTTATATTTGTGATACTTTATATTCAGTATTGTCAGATTATAAAAAAATGCAAAACAAATATAAGAAAAAATATGGCAAAAAGTATAAGCGATATATTTTAGAAGAAGTAAAGAATAAATATGGTAAGTTAGTAGAATATAAGATTATAGAAAACAATTCTAAACGTAACAAAATTGAAATGGTATTTACAAGAAATGATGGAACATATTCAGGAACTGATGTGATTAGATATCCATTTAAAATAATTCATTGCGAGTTAGGTATAAAATGTGGATTTTATGATTTAAGAGGTAGTTTTGCAACTAAAGCATTAAGTAGTGGAATTGAAATAAAAGATATTTCAAGAATACTAAGACATAGCAAAATAGAAACAACAGAGAATTATTATATAATTAGTTGTATTGATAATTTAAAAACAGTTTGTGAATCTATCGAGAAAGATTTTGATATAAAGATTATGGATTAATTTTATTAGATTCGTTGTGAAATAAATTTTAAAAGAGTATAATATAGGCAACAAATTCTTATTGAATTATTAAAGGAGGTGCAAAAATGGATGACAAATTGATAGGAACTGAAAAAAATATTATGTTTTATAACGATGAAGAAGGCAATGTAAAGGTTGAAGTATTGCTTGAAAATGAAGATGTATGGTTAAATACCGAAGCATTAGCAACTTTATTTAGTATAGATAGAACCGGAATTGCTAAGCATATCAATAATATTTATAAAGATGAAGAGTTAGACGAAAATAGCACATGTGCAAAAATTGCACATGTGGGTAATGATGGTAAACAAAGATATAATACAAAATATTATAATCTTGATATGATTATATCTGTCGGATTTAGAGTAAATTCTAAAAAAGCAATTAAGTTTAGAACTTGGGCAAATAAAATAATTAAAGATTATATGGTTCAAGGGTTTGCTTTAAATGATGAAAGATTTATGAAAGCTAAAAAGTCTGATCAAGAATATTTCAAAAGATTACTTGAAAGAATTAAATTAATTCGTACAAGTGAAAGAATGTTTTATCAAAAAATTACAGATATTTTTGCAGAGTGTTCTATAGATTATGATAAAAATAGTGATACGGCAATAACATTTTATAAAACTATTCAAAATAAGTTTCACTACGCTATTACAGGACAGACTGCTGCTGAAATTGTTTATAATAGAGTTGATTCTAAAAAGGAAAATATGGGACTTACAACTTGGGAAAAATCTCCTGATGGGAAAATATTAAAGTCAGATGTTATTATTGCAAAAAATTATTTAGATGAAACTGAAATCAAGAATTTGAATAATTTAGTTAACTTATTTTTGGATATTGCTGAAAATAATGCTGAAAGAAACATTACAATGTATATGGATGATTGGAAAAATGAAGTTGAAAATGCTTTAAAAGTATTTCATTATGAAGTGTTAGAAGATAAAGGAAAGATTTCTCATAAGCAGGCTGTAGAAAAAGCAGAAAGTGAATATGAAAAATATAAAGTTATTCAAGATAAAAATTATGTTTCTGATTTTGATAAATTATTAATGGAAACAAAAGAAATTGAAAATAAGTAAATTACACATTTGAGCATTTTATATTGTGTATGCTATACCTGATGTAGTGAACGGATGTGGACATTGTCCTCAATTTGTCCACAGTAGAGAAATATTTATAGTAAAGATAATATAATAAATACTGATAATATAGATGTTACCTAGTCCGAAAAGAAATATCAATAATATTATAAATATGAATAATATTGATAATATAAGGAATTTTACTTCATGTGGCTCAGGCAAAAAATACAAACAATGCTACGGGAAGTGAGTATTTATAAGGGTTTGTGAGGATTTTGCAAAGTAAAAAAAGTTTAACAAATTTATATTTGTTTGCAAATAATTTAAAAAGTATGGCTTAATGCCTTAAAAATAAAGGATGTAAACAGAAAAAAATGTGAACATCCTTTTAAAATTCAAGAAAATGAGGTAATATTTATTGAAAAAAGACGAAGCAACAGCAGAAATAATTGTAAAAGAAAATAAAGTAGGAATTTTAAGAGTAGGTAATGTAAATTATATTTCATTAACAGATTTGGCTAAATATCAAAATTCTAGCGTTTCATCTTTTGCAGTAAAGAATTGATTAAGAATAATTACAACTATTGATTACATTGGTTTATGGGAAGAAATTCATAATCCTGATTTTAATTTGGTCGAATTCGACCAAATTAAAACTGAGTATGGTAGAAAATCTTTTGCAATGTCTCCATCACAGTGAATTAAAAGAACTAATGCAGTGGGTATTATCTCCAAAGGTGGAAGGTATAGCATTGGAACTTTCACACATCCAGATATTGCATTTGAATTTGCGAGTTGGTTATCACCAGAATTTAAGTTATATTTTAACTGAATTTGAAAGATTAAAAACTAATGAAGCCTATCAAGAAAAAATAGATTGGCAAACTAATAGAATGTTTTCAAAGTTAAACTATGTGTTTCATACTGATGCAGTAAAGACTTATATAGTTCCAACGCCTACAGAAGCACAAAAGAAATTTGTATGCAAAAGCCGGAAATATGAGATATTATACTGATTTACTACATCTAGTAATATTAAATAATCTTCAAAATATAAATGTTGAATTGATTGAAGAAAAAGTACCTCAAAGTGAAAGACTTATTAGACTCAATAATTCTGCAAGAAGACAAATGAAAGTATTAAAAGACAATAAGAATATTAAAAAATTAGAATTATTACAAAAACAAGTTAATGAAGAATTATTAATTGATTAAAATAGAAGATAGAGATGTGGCTGATATTTTAGGACATAGAAAAATAGAAGTGACAGAAAACTATTATGTATCTACCATTGAAGAATCATTGAAAGAGGCAAGTGAAAAATTCGAAAAAACAATTAAATCAGATGCTATTGATAAAATTATAAAATATGAATGAAATTTAGTCTTATATAGTTGACCTAAACTACCGATAACGGTATAATGATATATAGAGGTGGATTTTTATGGAATTTATGACTACTAAAGAAGCAGTAAAAAAATGGAATATAAGTGAAAGACGAATAAGACAATTATTACAAGATGGTAGAATTGAAGGAGCTGTTAAAAATGGAAATAGTTGGAATATTCCTATTGATGCTATAAAACCTGTGGATAAAAGAATTTTAAAACCCAATAATAATGAATTTATTATTGAACTACCAGATAATTTTTTTGATGAAGTAGATAAATTAAAGAAAGAATTAGACAGTAAAAGACCAATACCGAAAGAAACTTTAAGATCATTAGAAGAAAGGGTTAATCTTGAATGGACATACAATAGTAATGGTATAGAGGGTAACACTTTAACTTTACGTGAAACACAAGTAGTGTTAGAAGGAATTACAGTTGGTGGGAAAACATTAAAGGAACATTTAGAGGCTATTAACCATGAAAAGGCTATTTTATATTTAAATGATTTAGTGAAAGAGAACAATCCAATTACTGAGTGGAATATCAAAAGTATTCATCAATTAGTTTTAAAAGATATTGATGATGAAAATGCGGGAAGATATAGAAGAGAGAATGTTACTATAAAGGGTGCTACTCATATTCCTCCTGATTATATAAAAGTTCCAGAATTAATGGAGAAGTTGATTTTGAATTATGAAAATTGGAAAAAGTACCAACCAATTATCCAAGCTACTCTACTACATGGGGAATTGGTTAAAATTCATCCTTTTGTGGATGGCAATGGTAGAACTTCAAGGTTACTTATGAATTTAGTTTTAATGAATCATGGATATAATCCAGTAATAATTAAAAAAGAAGATAGATTAGAGTATTATGAGGCATTAGATAAAGCCCACACTACTGGTAATTATACAGATTTTATTAAATTAATAACTAAGTTAGAGATAGAAATGTTAAAAAACTATTTAAAATTAATATAGACTATTATTGAACTAACATGATTGGAAGTGATATTAGATGCCAAGAGATAAAAATAGGGAATTTTCGTCAAATACAAAAAAAACACTAGCTGAAAGAGCGGGATACATTTGCTCTAATCCCGCCTGCAACGCTTTAACTATTGGTCCTGATGGTAAGGGGATATTTAATTGTGGAGAAGCTACTCATATTAATGTGTAGGTAAAGGTTGGTCATGCTATAATGAAACTTTATCTGATGATTATATTAGAAGAACAGAAAATGGAATTTGGTTGTGTAAAACTTGCATAAAAAAGTAGATAATAGGAGCACAATAAAATACCCAGTAGAAAAACTAAAAGAATGGAAAAAGAAAAGAGAACATGATACAGAACTTGAAGTTGGTAGGCCTAGGAATGATTTTCAAACAATTAGTTTGACAGAAAACGATAAAACAATTATAAAAAAGTATATTGGATATTACACATAACAGAATAAAATATAGATTGTTAATAAAAATTATGTTAAAATATAAATGCAGTAGTTGAGAATGTATGCTCAACTACATCTCATTATGGAAAGAAATAATAATGATAGCTACAGAAAATTAAAGGAAAATGGAAAGGATTAATCAATATATAGAATTACTTATTAATATATATATAATTGATTATAAAAAAAATATGAGAAGTCTATTAATTTTAGGAGTTGGTAGAGCTGGAAAATCCACTTTAAGTCGAATGATAAAATCTAAGTATCCAGAATATAATTTGTTACACACGGATTCAGTACGGACACCTTTTTTAAAATTATTACCACCAGAATATCTTCCAGAATTTTTAGATTATGAAAAAAATGTTTTTTTTCAGGAATTTTTATTAGAGTTTTTAGCTTCGCAAATAAGGCAAAACAGAAAAAATGATTGTATTTTAGAAGGTGCACAAATACTGCCATCAAAAGTTCATGAGTTGGTTGACTTAAATAGTACTATCGTTGTTTTCTTGGGTCATGGCAATTTAACAGCAGAAGATATTTTTAATTTATGTAGAGAGCATGATAATGAACTAGATTTTTCTTATAAAATAACAGATGAAGAATTATCAGAACATGCACAGGATTGGTATAAAAAAAATGAATTGATAAAAAAAGAATGCGAAAAATATCATTTTAAATATGTAGATACATCAAAAAATAGAGAAGAAACGTTAAAAAAAGTGTTTGAAGAGCTTTGCAGAGAGATAGAAAAATAAAAGCTTTTAATGTTTTAAATACTTAATAATTCGTTTGAATTATCAAAAAAGTGATTACATATGTCTTGTATAAGTACTAATTAAAAAATAAAATTCATTTATTAAACAGCTATATCAATTTAATAAATTAAAGCATTTAAATATAAAAGGTAGATACTAAAATAAAAGTATGTGCTTTTTTTATTTTGTTAAATTTTGCTATATTCTTTCAATGAGAACAGAATTTTAAATCGTAGATTTTACTTGTTTTATTTGATACAATAAATAATAGAAAAATGTTTTTAGAAACATTTAAGGAAAAACATAAATTATATGAAAATAATTTTCCAAAAGAGGAGTAAAAATGAAAAAAGTAGTAAATGTTGGAATCGATGTGGGGTCCACTACTGTTAAAGCAGTAGTAATGGATCAAAAAAAGAATATTTTATATAGTGACTATCGCCGTCATTTTTCGAATACAAAAAAAACAATTAAAGAAATATTTGATGAAATACTTGAAAAATTTGATAATTATAATTTTAGTTTGGTTGCTACGGGAAGTGGAGCAATTGCTTTGACAAAACATTTAAAAATTCCCTTTGTACAAGAAGTTATTGCCTGTAAAAATTCTATTATGGGGTATGCGCCATCTACAGATGTCGCCATCGAATTAGGTGGAGAGGACGCAAAAATCATTTATTTTGATCAAACAATTGAACAAAGAATGAATGGAACATGTGCAGGCGGAACAGGAGCATTTCTAGACCAAATGGCTGTCTTACTAAATACAACAACAGAAGGATTAAATGAGCTTGCTACCTCTGGAACAAAAATATATCCTATCGCATCAAGGTGTGGTGTGTTCGCTAAAACAGATATTCAGCCATTAATAAATGAAGGCGCTAGAAAAGAAGACATTGCATTATCCATTCTCCAAGCTGTAGTAAATCAAACAATAAGTGGGCTAGCTTGTGGTAAGCCGATTAGAGGAAACGTTATTTTTTTAGGAGGTCCACTAAATTATCTTTCTGTTTTAAAAGAACGTTTCATTAAAACACTAAATTTAAAAAAAGAAGAAGTAATAATTCCTGAAGATGCCCGTTTATTCGTTTGTATTGGAGCAATTCTAGATAAGACACATAAAGCAAGCTTTACGAAAGAAGAAATAAAAGAATTATTACAAAAATTAGAAGATTTTAAAGAAGAACAATCTATAAATTTAGAACCCCTATTTAAAAATGATAAAGAATATCAAGCTTTTAAAAATAGACATTTAAAAAATACCGTTAAAAGAAAAGAATTAGCCACATATCATGGAAATGTTTTTATAGGAATTGATGCAGGCTCTACAACTGCGAAAGTAGTAGCAATCGATGAAGAAGGAAATTTATTATATGAAAATTATCAAGGAAATCAAGGAACACCTGTTGAAACCATTAAGAAAATGCTTTTAGATTTGTATGAAAAATTGCCTCAGAATACCGTTATTCGTAGTAGCGGATCTACTGGATATGGCGAATTATTAATTAAAACCGCTTTTAATTTAGACATTAGCGAAATTGAAACAATGGCTCATTATGAAGCAGCAAATTATTTTTTGCCGGGAGTAGAAAGCATTATTGATATTGGTGGGCAAGATATGAAATATATAAAAATAAAAGATAACGCAGTGGATAGTATCATGCTAAACGAAGCGTGTTCATCAGGCTGTGGTTCTTTTATAGAAACTCTTGCTAAATCATTAAATATAAGTATTGAAGAATTTGTTTCAGAAGCGGTAAAGTCAGACTCTCCTATTGATTTAGGCTCACGATGTACAGTATTTATGAACTCAAAAATTAAACAAACTCAAAAAGAAGGAAGACCAGCGCGTGATATTTTTGCCGGCCTAGCATATTCAGTTATCAAAAATGCGATTCAAAAAGTAATGAAAATTAGAGACACAGAGACATTAGGAAACAAAATAGTTGTTCAAGGAGGAACATTTTTAAATGATGCAATATTAAGAGCTTTTGAAATCATAACAAAAAAAGAAGTGGTAAGGCCAGATATAGCTGGATTAATGGGAGCATATGGTGTAGCATTAATTGCTTTAGATAATTTTAAACAATATCAAGATCAAGATATAAGAAGCACAATATTATCGGCAGAAGAAATAGAAAATCTACAAATAAAAACTACTCAAACCCGTTGTCAAAGATGTGAGAATCATTGCGCATTAACAATAAATTTATTTAATAAAAAAAGATTTATATCAGGTAATCGTTGTGAAAAAGGTAGTGGAAATACAGCTTCAGTAAACAATTTACCTAATATGTATGCTTGGAAATATAATCGATTGTTTGATTATAAACCATTAAAAAATGCGAAAAGAGGAAAAATTGGTATTCCGCGAGTACTAAATATGTATGAAGACTATCCTTTATGGTTCACTTTATTTACGAATCTTGGCTTTGAAGTAATTTTGTCAGATCATTCGACACGGGCAATGTATGAAAGCGGTATTGAATCCATGCCATCAGAATCAGTATGTTATCCAGCCAAATTAGTCCATGGCCACATTTTAAATTTAATCAGAAAAGAAATAAAAACCATTTTCTATCCATGTCTTATGTATGAAAATAAGGAATTTGAAACATCAGACAATCATTACAATTGTCCAATAGTCCAGAGTTATTCCGAGGCAATCAAATTAAATGTCGAAGAAATAGAACAAGTGAAATTTATAAATCCATTTCTTCCTTTAAATGAAAAAGGCCTTTTAAAGAGATTCTTAGAATTAGAAGAATTTAAAGAATACAACTTTACCAAAACCGAGCTAAAAGAAGCAATAGCCACGGCTTTTGAAGAACAAAAAAGATTTAAAGAAGATGTAAGAAACAAAGGAGAAGAGTATTTAAAATATCTTGAAAAGCATAATGAAAAAGCTGTATGTCTAGCCGGTAGACCTTATCATTTAGATAAAGAAGTAAACCACGGTATTGATACTATGATCAATTCCTTAGGATTAGCCGTTTTAACTGAAGATTCTATTTGTCATTTAAGCAAATTAAAAACCAAACTTAGGGTAGTAGATCAATGGTCATATCATAGCCGAGTCTATCATGCGGCTGATGTGGTTTCACAATATAAAAATATTGAACTAGTCAATTTAAATTCCTTTGGCTGTGGCTTAGATGCAATCGTGACAGATCAGGCAGAAGAAATATTAAAGAAAAATAATAAGTTATACACAACTATAAAAATAGATGAAATTAATAATCTAGGGGCCGCTAAAATTCGAATTCGTTCTCTAATAGCTTCCATGAATAAACGAAATGAGAGTTCAAATTATCAAACGTATGAATATAAGAAAAATTACTTTAAAGAAGCGGATAAAAAACATACTCTGTTATTTCCAGATATGACGGAAGCTCATATGCCTTTATTTGAAAGCGCATTTAATAGTGAAGGTTATAAAACAGTTTATTTAAAAGAAACTACCGATGAGACAGTTGAAATGGGATTAAAATACGTAAACAATGATGCATGCTATCCAGCAATAATCGTAATAGGCCAATTAATTAGTGCTTTAAAAAGTGGTAAATATGATTTGAATAATACAAGTGTAATTATTACCCAAACGGGTGGAGGATGTCGTGCAACAAATTACATAGGTCTTATTAGAAAAGCATTAAAAGATGCTGGTTTACAACAGGTTTCAATTTTATCCTTTAATTTAAACGGTTTAGAAAAAGAACAAGCTTTTAAAATAACGCCAAGCCTAGCTAACAAAGCAATTCAAGCAGTAGCCTATGGCGATTTATTAATGAAGCTCCTTCTAGCTACAAGGCCTTATGAAGTAAAGAAAGGTGAGGCCAAAAAGGCATACGAGAAATGGCAAAAAATAGCGTATCAAAAAGTTGCTACAGGTAATTTAATAGAATACAAAAAACTTGTAAGAAAAATTATAGAAGATTTTGATTCAATTAAGATAAAAAAGAAAAAGATTCCGAAAGTAGGGATTGTCGGCGAAATATTAATAAAATACCATACATATGGTAATGATCATTTAGTAGAAAGATTAGAAGCGGAAAAAACAGAAGTTTTCCTACCAGAATTAATGGGATTCGTAAAGTATTGTGCTTACAATGGTATAGCTAAAGCAGAGCTAATGAAAGAAGGTAAAAAAAGAGCGTTGGCATGTAAAATTGCTTTAAAATTAATTGATCAATATGAAAAACCAATGAGAGATTACTTAGCGAATACTCGTTTTAGACAACCTTGTAATATTTATCACTTAAAAGAAAATGTAAATGATATATTGTCAACGGGAAATCAAACTGGTGAAGGATGGTTTTTAACAGCCGAAATGGTCGAATTAATAAAAGATGGAGTAAATAACATCGTATGTGTTCAACCGTTTGCTTGTTTACCTAATCATATTGTAGGGAAATCTGTTATCAAAAAAATTAGAAACATATATAAAGACGCAAATATAATTGCCATTGACTATGACCCGGGGGCATCACATACGAATCAAATAAACAGAATCAAATTAATGCTTACAGTGGCAAAAGAAAATATGGAGAAAAAAGAAAAAATAAAACATTAAGAAATTTAAAATTAAAATTCATATTGTCACAGAAGTATGACTTATCAAGTGTTTTTTAAATCTCAGAAGAAAATATGAGAAGTGTTATACTTCCGTAAACTTGAAAAAAAGAAAAAGAGTGTGAAGAAAAATGAGAAAATATGGTTTTTTCAGTGCTTTAAGAGATTTATTTAGATACGCTAAAGATAATAAAAAAGAATACAGTTTAGGCATCATTTTCATGCTAATATATGTTGTAACAGCTATGTTATACACTACAATGAACTCTAATTTGATAGCCAATATCATGAGTTTGAATTTGGATAAAGCTATAAATTTGGTAATTATTTGTGCACTTCTAAGAATTTTTTCCATTACATTTTGTCATAATCAACATCATAAATTGATGATAAGTGCAGGTGAAAAGATAACAGCCACAATTCAAAAAAAGATATACAAAAAAGTATTAACATTAACAATGAATTCATTTGAAAGTATAAATACAGGGAAAATATATACAACGATAAAAGCAGCAGACATTAGCATGATGAGTACAATTACTACACTATTTCGAGAAAGTACTTTTGTTTTTACATCATTTGTGATGCTTATAATAATTTATATAATAGATTTTAAAATAGGTTTGGCTATAACTTTTATATCATTTATAAGTTTGTATCTTTTTAAAATACAATTAGATAAATCAGAAATCTATTTAAATCGAGAGTTTACTTATTCTGATAATTATTTAAGCTTAGTAGGAGAAACAACTAAAGGAATTAGGGAAATCAAATCATTAGGATTAAAGAAAAAATGTGAAATGATTTTTAATGATAATATAGATAATTTAAAAAATGAAAGAACATCCAGAAGATTATTAAGAAAAAACGTAAACACAGCTAAATGGACTATTAGAATAATCGGAGATGCTATAATACTTTTATATATAATAAATAAAGTAAAACTACAAATATTTGATGTTGAAACCGCCATGTTAATTATTACTTATATGACAACCATTATTGATGATGTGTTTCATAGAATCATTGAACATGATTTTGGTATTTCTGAGTTTACAGCCAACATGAAAAGGATAAAATGGTTGTTAGAAGAAAATGATTTAACCGAAGAAAAATTTGGAGAGAATAATTATACAGATATTTTGGGGACGATAGAATTTAAAGATGTAAGTTTTAAATATAACGAAAAAGACAAAGAAGCTTTACATAACATAAATTTCAAAATAGAACCTAATTCAAAAACTGCCGTTATCGGAATGAGTGGTGGAGGAAAAACAACAATTTTTAAGTTGCTATTAAAACAATATGATAATTATAAAGGAAAAATACTGATAGATAATAAAGATATTAAAAATTTTACTGAAAAAAGTTTAAGAAATTCTATAACTGTAGTTAATCAAGAGCCAATTCTTTTTAATATGAGTATTAAAGAGAACTTATTAATGGTCAATGATCAAGCAACCGATGAAGAAATAAAAAAAGCTTGTAAACTTGCTAATATAGATACTTTTATAGAAAGCCTACCTAATAAATATGATGAAATTTTAGAAGAAAATGGTATGAATATATCAGTTGGTCAAAAGCAAAGAATAGCAATAGCTAGAGCTATTTTAAAAGATACGCCTATTATTCTTTTTGATGAAGCAACAAGTGCCTTAGATAAGAAAAGTAAAAGAGAAATAGAAAAAACAATAAATGAACTTGCTAAGAAAAAATGTGTAGTGGTAATTTTACATTCCTTAGAAAATATTAAAGATTATGATAATATTTTAGTAATAAAAGAAGGAAAATTAATTGAAAAAGGAGATGAAAATGAATTGTTAGAAAAAAAGGGATATTTTTATACTTTAAATAATTTACAATAATAGAAAAAGTACTGGAAATTAAATAAGTATAATAACAGTTAACGCTCTAATTGGTGGAATGCCTGAAGATAAAGATATAATTGATTTCGATTATATGAAATTAGAGTTTAGTGATGACTTAGTTAAAGCTTTTAGTAAAATGCAAAAAATATATGTAATGGATAATGAAAGTTTAATGACAATTGATGATGCTAAGGATGTTGTAAAAAAATTATTAGAAATGTTTAGAAATTTGTAGTAAAGGTGGTATAATATATGGAAAAAAATATTGAAGAATTAACATTGCTTTTGATGTATTTAACTTCTTGGGAAGAAGATGGTTATGTAGCTGATGAGAATGATATGCCTACAAAAGCTAAAATTAAAACGTGTTGGAAAGGATATTCATTTGATGTTATTAACAAGCTAATGGATGAAAAATATTTATATTTTAGTAAATATAAAAATAAATCAGTATCCTTAACTCCAGAAGGCGAAGAATTGGCTAAAAAATTAATGGATAAATATATTAAATAGTGGAGGTAAAAGAAATGGCAAAGGTATTAACTTTTAAGGTAGAAATTGAGGGGTTAGAAGATAAAATATGGAGAAAGCTAGAAATTACTGATAGAAGAACAGTAGCGGATTTAGCGTATACAATTCTTGCAACATTTGATTCGCTTGCATATCACTTATACAATATAAAGTATAATGACAAAATATATGATTGTTGGGTATGTATAGAAGATGATCATAGCGATATTCCGCCAATTAATGCAACAATTACTAAATTAAGTGATATTGGTCTAAAAGAAAATGATACTATGGAAATGGAATATGATACAGGATCAACGACGATTTTTAAAATAACTTATTTGGGAGATTCGGAATTTGAAAAAGGAAACGGAATGCATTACCCATACATTATTGATGGAGCTGGTTCTGGTATGATTGACGATATCACAAGTGCTAAATTAAAGGATGTAGTTGACAATATTGATAAAACAGGAAAATCTGATTATTGCGTTTTATGTGTAGATGGTAGAAATACTAAAACTTATGATTATAGAAAATTTGATTTAAAAAAGAATAATTTACATGTAAGGAGATACTTTTATAAAATTAAATATGGATATGAAGTTAATGAATAAATAGCTGAAATAACATCAATAAGAGAAATTAATGTTAATAAAGAAAATATAAAAATTGAATTTACTTATCTAACTCAATACAATAGAGATAAAACTTATTTTAATAATTTAGATTTCGATGCTGCAGAAGGTGAAAGTGATAAAACAATTATCACATTTAATAAATGAGAAAATAAAACATAATATTTACTTAAATGATTCTATTGTTAGTGAGTTATTTTCAAATTAAGAAATAAGAGATAAAATTAAATATTTATATATTTACATAAATCTAATTCCATAAATATTAAATATCTATATGAAATAAATGAAAAAAAGAATGATACGAAACAGTATCACTACTTGCCTGTCATTCGAAATTGACGATTCAATTAATACATTAATGGATTACTTACAATCAACAGGTATTATAAATAGTTGCGAATTAAAAAAGATAAAATTCGTGTGACATATAATAAAACAAAAGTTTAATGGTGATTTGATGGAAGAAAAAAAGAAACGTATTTTATCATCTATATTAATAGGAAAAAATAAGGTTGATAAATATCTAAATGAGTACAAAAATTTAACTAATGATAATAAAATGAAATTTGATATAGATATTCAAAATAGTATAAATTCTAAATTTGAACAATTTCAAATAAATTTATATAATTATGCTAGATCCATTGTTGATAAAAGTGAATATTTTGAAAATAGTAATAAAATAGTGTTATTATTTAATGAAGTAATTGTCCCCAAAAATTTGAAGCAGCAATCTAAGAAATATACTTTTTTCGCTTTATATAGGGCATTTAGAAATAAAAATGAGCATTATGATAAAATTAATTGTGAGGAAGAATATATTATTTTTAAAACTAGTATAAGTAAAGAAAAATTTTTTCAATTATATGATGTTTGTAATGAGATTTTAAATTGTGAATTAAACAAATTAGAAGAAAGTGAAATACTCAATTTTGTTTTATCAAATATTGAAATAAGAACATCTTATGAAAAAACAATAATCGCAATGGAAAGTGCAAATGAAAAAGGTAGAAAAGAATTATCAAATATATATAATTTTAACCGCATGATGATTGAATATTTTAAAAATGTCGATTTTAAAAATATTACTATTGAGCAATTGGATTATATCTGTTATAGGCTTAAAAAATACTTGTTATCTGACGAATATAAAGAAGAATTTATAAAACGTTACGGATTAAATTTATATAATGAAATATTAAATATGTATAATGATGATAATTCTTCTTTTGAAGAAGATAAAAAAAGAATTAGCAGTTATTTTAATCAAATATATGAGATAGAAAAACAATATAATAAAAACGAAAAAAATGAATCAAATAAGCCATAAGGTTTATTTTTTTTGTCAAAATTTTTGTGATTTTATCAAAAAAAGACACAAGTATGTTATACTTAATAAGTAAGGAAAGTAAGGAAAAATTACTAAACATATTAATAATATTTATAAAGATGAAGAATTAGATGAAATTATAAAAAGGAAAAAGTAATGATATGTGAGGTATTTTTATGAGAATAGGAATAGATATAGATAATGTAATATCAAACTTTAATGATGTATTATTAAATGAATATTTAAAACAAGATAAAAAAATAAGAAATAATGGAATTATTCATCCAGAGGCTTACATTAGAAAAATGTTTGATTGGACTAATGATGAGGAAGCATTATTTTATCATAACAATATTGAAAGAATCGCAAAAAGTCTAAATGTAATAGATGGTGCAAAAGAATATATAGATAAATTGAAGAAAGATGGGAATATGATATGTATTATAACTGGTAGAGATAATGGGGAGTATTCTGATCCAATCAAAATGACAAAAGAATGGCTTACAAGTTTTGGAATATACTATGATGAATTAATATTTACTAATGCCTATAATAAGCATAGTAAAGCTGACATATGTGTTAAAAAACAAATTGACATTATGATAGATGATTCAATAAGCATATGTACTAATTGCATAGAAAGAGGAATTAAAACTTTTTTAATGGATACTAAATACAATAGAAGAGCAAATATTCCTAGAGTTTATAATTGGAAAGAAATATATGAGGTGATAACAAATGAAGAAAAAAGTGATTCTTGATACAGATATGTTTAATGAAATAGATGATCAATTTGCTTTAACATATTTAATGAAATCATTAGATATATTTGAATTAGAAGCAATTACTATAGCTCCTTTTTCAAAAAGTGGTTATGCCAATACCATGACTATTGAAGAAGGTTCCAAAAAGAGTTATGAGGTAACCCTAAAAATATTGGATATGCTAGATAAACCCGAATATAAAAATTTAGTTTATAAAGGTGCAATTAAATATTCCTTTGAAAGTGAAGAGAAAAATGATGCTGTTGATAAAATTATAGAAATTACTAAAAAGAATGATAAAACAACAATTTTAGCTATTGGTGCAATAACAAATATTGCTTTAGCAATTAAAAAAGCACCAGAAATTATATCTAAAATAAAAATAGTCTGGTTAGGGGGAAATACATTCTTAACAAAAGATAATAGTGAATTTAATTTTAGACAAGATATAAAGGCTGTTCAAACTGTATTTGAATCTAAAGTCGAATTAGTAGTTATTCCTTGTAGAAATGTAGCGTCAAATTTATCAACTACGATATATGAATTAGAGCATTATTTAAATGAAGATACTGCTCTGAATAAATATTTATGTGATATATTTATCAAATGTAAAAAATCATTTATGAAAGAACCAAAAGATGAAATTGGTTCAAGTAAGACTCTTTGGGATTTAAGTGCTATTGCGTATGAAATAAATTCTGAGTGGTTTAAGTCAGAAGAAATAAGTTGCCCTAAAGTATTAGATAATGGTTTATATAAACAAACTGAAAATAATCATAAAGTAACATTTGTAAATGATTTATATAGAAACAAAATATATCAGGACTTCTTTATTAAAATGAAAGGTAAATATTAAAATGAATATGACAAGTTTTGAAGCCTTAGCTATGATAAAAGAATGTGAAAAAAAAGTAGAAGATAAACATTGGATTAGCCATTCTATTTATGTTGGTAATAGTGCTGGAGTCATTGCAACTGCTTTAAAAGAAAAAGGCTATAATGTTGATATAGAATTAGCTAAAACTCTTGGATATATTCATGATATAGGTAAATATAATGGTGAATCAAGAGGTCACGTTATGAGGGGTTATTATTATTTAAAAGAAAAGGGATTTGATGAAAAATACTGCAATATTTGTTTAACACATTCATATTTAAATAATGATATAAAATGTACAGCAGGTAAAGGACCTAATCCTGAGGACAATCCGTTTTTAGATGAGTTTATTAAAAATCATAAATACTCGTTAGAGGAGAAAATTATTAATTTATGTGATTTAATGTGTACTAAAGATGGTGTGTTTACTATTGATAAAAGAATGGTTGATTTAATTGTAAGAAAAGGCGCTTATGAAACAACACAATATCATGTAATAGAAACAGTAAAACTTAAGAAATATTTTGATGATTTGTTGGGCTATAATCTTTATGATTTGTTTCCTGAAATAAAAGAAAATTTATGATTTAATAAAAAAAACAAAAGATTATGAGAACTAATGCTAAATGTGATACATACAAAAAATGTAGAGTAAATCCTATTAAATTATAGAAAGAGGAGAGGAAACTATGGAAGTTAATTAATAAAGTGAAAGTTACACTTAAAGGATTTGAAAAGGAAATAAAAAGGACATTTATTATTAATGATAATATGAAAATCAATGATTTTTGCAAGGCTATAATAACAAGCATGAATGGTGATTTAGAACATTTATAGACACTCAAGTATAAAGATAAATACTATATCTGCGACTATATGGAAAAGCATAGCTATAATGATATAAAAATGAATAGTCTTAGAATTAGTAAACTTATGTTAGGAGAAAAAGATAAGTTAGAATTAACTTATGATTTTGGAGATAACTGGGTATTTAAAATTTCAATTGCTAAAATTATAGATGGTCATAATAACAAAAAAATTGAACTTATAGACGGAATTGGCAAAGGTATAGAAGAAGACTGCGGTGGCGTCTGGGGATTAGAAGAACTGATTAATGACAAAAACAACGATTGGGGTTATGATTATGATGATTTTGATATAAAAGAAATAAATGATGAATTAGATAAAAAATATAATATATGAAAGTAGGAACAGATATAGATTTAGAACAAATGTTTAAAAATATATCAGTTAGTGATATATCTGATATGTTAATTAATTTGAATAAATTTCAATTAAATAGTAAAAAGCACATAAAAAAATATAATAAATTAAGAAATTTACATTGTGAAATTATTGATAGTATGGAAAATTATATTTTAAGCGGTAAATATGATATGAATATGGCTTATAAGCCGATTAATAGTAATATTGGAAAGAAATCCCAGAACTAGACTTCGATTTGGATTATAACGATACGGATGACAGAACAATACTTAATGAGTTATTTATATATAAAAATCATCCAAAACTTACGTCTATAACAGAAATATATATAGCTAAAAATAAATTTAAAAACGCCGAAAAAATAAAAATGCTAAATAGTATGAAAAATTCATATGTTGGTCTATTTAAAGTTGTAGAGGTCGATAGAAATGATGGCTATATAACATATGAAGATGTATTTACAAAGAGAAAGTTTAAAGTGATTGACATTGCAATGAGTAGTACTTTAAAGATCGATAAAAAAAGAATGGTCTATGTATACAATAGAATAATAACATTTGAAGATATTTCTTTTGGAACCGGAATTCACTGTATGATGACTTCTGAACATAAATTGTTGAAAGAATTTATAAAAAAACATAACTATAAAAATTGCAGTGATTTTTCAAGATGCCTTTTATTATATGATATGTCAAAGAAAGATAATAGTCTAAAAGTACAATATAATAATCAATACGGATATCGAGGATAAATGCTAACATAAAATTAGCACTCTCGTATTGACATTGCTAATTTTAGGTGCTAAACTTAAAAAGAAGGTGATGAAAAATTGAAGAAAAAAGAATTTAAAACAGAATCCAAAAAACTAATGGATTTAATGATTAATTCAATCTATACAAATAAAGAAATCTTTTTAAGAGAGATTATTTCAAACGCAAGTGACGCAATTGATAAACTTCATTATATGTCTTTAACAGATAAAAGCGTTAAAGTAAACAAAAAAGATTTCGAAATATTCTTATCTACAGATAAAGATAAAAGGACATTAACCATTAAAGACAATGGTATTGGAATGAGTAAAGAAGAGTTAGAAACAAATCTTGGTACGATTGCAAAATCAGGATCAGGAGAATTCAAAAAAGAAAATGAACACAAGAAAAATATTGATATTATAGGTCAATTTGGCGTAGGCTTTTATTCAGCTTTCATGGTTGCTGAAAAAGTAGAAGTCATTAGTAAAAAATATGGAAGCGATGAAGCCTATAAATGGGAATCAAGTGGTATTGATGGTTACACAATTTCTGAAGCTGAAAAAGATACTTTTGGAACAGAAGTTATTTTAACGCTTAAACCAGATAGCGAAGAAGAAAACTATTCAAAATACCTAGAAACTTATGAAATTGAATCTTTAGTTCGTAAATACAGCGACTACATTACTTATCCAATTAAAATGGAAATAAGTCATACACATTTAAAAGATAAAAAGAATGAAACAGATGAAGATGAGTACGAAACAGTAACAGAAATAGAAGTAATTAACTCTCTAACCCCAATTTGGCGAAGAGAAAAGAAAAATGTTACAGATGAAGAGTACGATACATTTTATAAAGATAAATTTAATGATTATGAAACACCACTTAAGCATATGCATATAAAAGCAGAAGGAACATTTGAATATACTGCACTTTTATATATTCCAAGCCATGCCCCATATGACTACTATTCAAAAGAATATGAAAAAGGGTTACAACTTTATTCAAATGGTGTATTAATCATGGAAAAATGTGCTGATTTACTACCTGATTATTTTAGCTTTGTTAAAGGTGTAGTAGATAGTCCAGATTTAACTTTAAATATTTCAAGAGAAACTTTACAACAAAATCGTATTTTAAAAACAATTGCAAATTCTATTGAAAATAAAGTAAAAAAAGAATTAGAAACGATGCTTGAAGAAAACAAAGAAAATTACGAAAAATTCTTTAAAGATTTTGGACTTCAATTAAAATATGGCATCTATAATGATTTTGGAATGCATAAAGATAAGTTACAAGATTTATTAATCTACACATCTTCTTTTGAGGAAAAAACAACAACCTTAAAAGAATATGTAAATCGTATGAAAGAAGAACAAAAAAGCATTTACTATGCTTGTGGCGAGACAATAGATAAAATAAAAATGCTTCCACAAGTTGAGGCAGCAAAAGAAAAAGGATATGAAGTTCTTTATTGTACAGATCAAGTTGATGAATTCGTTTTCATGACATTAAGAAATTACATGGAGAAAGAGTTCGTAAATGTTTGTGGAGAAAACACTTCTTTTGATACAGAAGAAGAAAAAGAAGAATTAAAAAAATCAAATGAGGAAGCAAAAGATATTTTCGATATTATGAAAGAATCCATTCCAGAAGTTGTTGAAATTCGCTTCACAAACAAATTAAAAGAACATCCCGTATGTTTAAGTAGTAAAGGGGAAATCTCTGTTGAGATGGAAAAGACATTAAGCAATATGCCTTTAAATAATGGTATTAAAGCTTCAAAAGTCTTAGAAATAAATCAAAATCATGAAATTGCTAAAACATTAAAAAAACTTGGCAAGAAAAATAAAGAAGAATTGCAAGACTATGCTAAGGTTTTATATGCAGAGGCAAGGATGATTGAAGGATTACCAATAGAAAATCCAACGGAAATAGCCTCATTAATGTGCAAGTTTATGACAAAATAGTTAAGAAATACTTAGCTATTTTTTTTAGAAATACTTTTGTACAAAGCTTTACTAATATACACTATGTGATATAATAAATGGCAAAAAGAAAGAAGGAAATAGGATGCAACAAAAAGAAATTCCATTTAATTATTTTTATCGACAATGGCTAGAAGCTTACGATCGTTTATTAAATAATGAGATGGAAAATATTTTAGATAATTTAAATTTAGAAAATGTTTGCCGTGAGATGGATAATTTTGAATTAACTTTTTTGACTAGAGATAAAATTTCTAGAGAACAAAAAATAAAATCTTTAGAATCAGCTCTTTGGGAAGTGTGTATGTATTATGTAGTATTATCTAATTCTTCATGCCCTAAAGAAAGTAATGATGCAGTTGACTTCGTAAATTATATTTTGAAAAATTTAACAGCTAATCCATACCGAGACAGTTTCTTGTTTTCTTTAGAGTTTATAAGCCAAAATATTTTGTTAGAACTTGGTAAAGGTTATCCAATTTTAATGCAACAAAATTCAGAAGATGAAGAGAAACAATGTATAGTTACACTAGATACGAATAATTGTCTAGACCAAATTGAAACAGTGAATATGACTTTAGAAGAACAAGCTTCAACCATTTTTAAGATTTGCAATATGGAATCTAGAGGCTTACAAGGACCCATGCCTAACGTCTTAATTCGAAAAAGAGAGTTTTAATGAAAATAATATCATGGAATGTAGCAGGAATACGTGCCTGTATAAATAAAGGATTTATCGACTTTTTTAATAAAATAAATGCGGATGTTTTCTGTATTCAAGAAGTAAAGGCTACAGAAGAACAATTTGATTTTCGACCAGAAGGTTATGAAATGTATTTGTTCCCAGCTCAAAAAAAGGGATATTCTGGAACATTAATTTATACCAAAATAAAACCTATCAACGTTATTTACGGAATAAATGATGAAGAATATGATAACGAAGGAAGAAACATTACCTTAGAATTTGAAGATTTCTATTTAATAAATTGTTACGTACCTAATGTAAAAAGAACATTAGAGAGAATGGATTCAAGAATGCGTTATGAAAGTGTTTTTTTAACGTACATAAAAGAATTAGAAAAAACAAAACCTGTAATTTTCTGTGGCGATTTAAATGTTGCTCATGAAGAAATTGATATCAAAAATGCCAAAACAAATATTGGAAATGCTGGATTTACCTACGAAGAAAGAGGAAAAATGACAGAACTTTTAAATGCTGGCTTTATTGATACCTTTAGATATTTTTATCCAGAGAAAGCAGATGCTTATACCTGGTGGAGCTATATGAGAAATGTTCGCGCACGAAATATCGGGTGGCGTATTGACTATTTTATTGTTTCAAAAAATTTTATAAATCAAATTGAAGATAGTGTAATCTACAAAGATATATTAGGAAGTGATCATTGTCCTATTGGGTTAATAATAAAAGAATAAAAAAAGAAACTATCTTCTAGTTTCTCGAAAAGAATTCATCCCATTATTTTGACCCATTTGATTCATTTGACCTACTGTTGTATTCGTGCTGTTAATGGTAAAAGTGGTATATACATCTCCTTGATAAGAACCGGTTTCATAAAGACCATATTGACTACTAGAAGAACTCGTACCATTATAATAAACAGTATAATCACCAGAAGTAAGATTAGGTGTAGAAATAACAAGATTATTAAAACTTTTACTTGCTTTAAAAGTAACAATTTCATCGCCAGAGCTATTTTTTATAGATAAAACATTATTTGCTTGAAGTGAAGAAGAAAAATTAATCATGACTGAGTTTTGAGTAGAGTTAGCCTCACTAGGCATCATCGCCATACCACTCATACCAGAAGCTACAAGAATTCCACCAGTAATCGTATAAGTTCCTTCATAGTCAATCGCGCCGTTCCCGCTATTCTCTGGACCATTAATGATAAGTTTCCCACCATTTTGAGTGACATTACCATTAGAATCAATACCGTCTCCATCTGCATTAATATAAATTGTCCCACCATTTATCAAAATATAAGCATTTTCATCGACTTGGAATTTATTTCGACCAGGTCGATTTGTATTTGGTGTGTCAGAACCACCCGCACTATTGATCCCATCATCACTTGCTACGATCGAAATCTCGCCATCATTAATCGTCACATTTTGACCTTCTAAGCCTTCGTAACTAGTGAGAACCGCGATTGTCCCACCATCGATGATTAAAGAACTATCCGCATGAACCGCATCGTCTCCTGACTCAATATGATAAGTTCCACTTTGAATCGCAATATCGTTATTGGAGTGAATTGCATCATCAGAAGAATCAATTGTAAAACTTCCACTGACAATAGCTAAAGATTTACCAGATTTAAGCCCTTTAGCCGATTGTTCATTCGTACTATTCGTGGACCAATTTCCCCACATACTATGTGATGTACTAGAAATTGTCGAACCGCCACCACTAACAATAGAGATATCAGAATTTTCAATATAAAGAGTAGTTGCCGCCTGAATTCCGTCTAAAGTATTTTCTAAATCAAACGTACTATTGATAATCGTTATTCCTCCAACGTCATCCGTTTCATCATTGGTAGTTTTAATACTGTCTCCGCTAGCTTGAATCTCTATAGTAGAGTTTTCAACATATAAAGCATCACGAGCACGTATCCCGTCATCGGCACTGGTAATTGATATTTTACTTCCAATAATTTTTAAAGAATCTTTACTAACAATTCCGTCTAAATAATTCGCTTCAATATTTAAAAGTCCTGAACCGTTGATAACCAAATCATCATCACTAAACAAAGTCCCGTCAGGTTCACCCTCATCATTGACAGAATAATTTTTCCCATCAGTCAAACTGTTTGTTGTACCATCAACCAAAGTAATAAAAACCTTTTTAGCATTCTTAATATATATAGGGCTAGAAGAAGTATAAGTTAAATGAACATTATCTAAAAAAAGATGAACCACGTCCTTTGTATCAACAACTACTTGAGCATCATTACTACCTGTTAAATAATACTCGCCACCTTTTGTAATAGTTACAACATTAGAAGAAATTTGAATACTCGTATTATCCGTTTCTAAACTACTTAAATTAACCCGACTTCCGTCTGAAAATATCGTATTATAATCATCATCTACTACTTCTAAAGCCGTGCTTTTCGTTTCTTCAAGGATTTGACTAACTGAATTCTCTTCATTGGTATCTCTTGAAAGAAAAATATAAAGAAGAGTTCCACCGAAAACGAATAAAAAAAGAAGAAAGAAAACTTTATTATTAAAGTTCATTATTATTCTCCTCTCTACCAAACACGATATCTAAATTTCCATTCCGTACTCTAAGTTTATCTAAAAAAGCTTTCTCTGTCGTAGAATCTTTAAGTTGAACATCATAATTAATTTTATACATACTTCCTAAATTTGTCGTTCTTACACTCACAATTTCATGATAACTTGCATATTCTTCAAAAACATCATCAAAGATATTCGTATAGTCTAAATTTTCTGGTATCGTAATAAGAAGTTTTCGGATCTCTCCTTTTTTATTTCCGAAATTTAACTTGTCTAATAAAATAATCGCTACTGAAGTAAAAATCGTAAAACATCCTGCATACATAATCTGTCCCATTCCAACTGCTAAGCCAACAGCCATAGCAAAGAAAACACTAACAAGTTCGCGACTTGTTCCAGGCATACTTCGAAAACGAATCAAAGTGAAAGCTCCCATAATTGCCACCGAAGTTCCTAAATTTCCATTTACGAGCATAATAACTACTTGTACTAAAAGTGGTAAAATAGCTAGTGTAATCACAAAATTACGACTATACTTTTTATTAATCGTGTGAGTTAAAGCAATAATAATTCCAAATATAAGAGCACTTATCATACAAAGTAAACAAGAACCGACAGACAATTCAGTAGTGCTTTTTAAAATACTTTCAAAGTTCATACATTCACATTCCTTTCCATTTTTTTCTTATAAACTTCTCCAATTTTTGAAAAAGAAATCGGATAAATATGATTTTCATTTAAGATAGTAATAAACCAACTAGGATAAGCTCCAAAACATTTCACTTCCATGATGGCTTCATCTTTATCTAACAACTCTTCTCCATAATCTCCTTTTTCTAACAAAACATCAAAATCACGACTCCTAATATGCTTATCAAACGTAATTCGAAAATCCTTCCGTTCTTTTCCGGAATAAGCCTCGCGATTATAAGCTAAATAAATAACCGGTTTTAATTGATATCGTTTGATCATAAAATCTATTTCTTGTAAAACAATCGAATCTTTATTTGGAATCATACCTGTTTTTAAATAATCATTGACACTCTGTAAAGACAAAACTTCTCTTCTTTTATTAACAATTTTTTTATATTTCTTCTTAATTTCTAAAAAAACAGTATCACTTGATTTAGGAATCTTATAACTTCGTAAACGAAGCTTTTCCTTATATGTAGGCTTTTCTAAAGAATTTCGTATTAAAGAAAACTGTTCATTATCAAAATAAAGATTATAAATTTTATACTTTCCAAAAGTATCTAAACGCATATAAGGGTGCATAGCTTTTTTAATAAGAGCTATTTCCTTTTCATTCAAACGATATTTTTTCTCAATTCGGTTAAAAGTTTCTTGACTCATGTTTCTCCTTTCTTTTTCGAAGTTATCATAAAGAAAAAATGTTAAGGCTTTTTGTGAAAAAAATGTTTTTTTTGTGAAAATTTTTGACGAACAAGAGTGGAAGTGTTATTCTATACATGAGCAACAGCGATTGTTTTTTAAACACTTTTCGCGAGTCGTGAAAGGGCGAATTTTCTTTCCAGAAGGAATTAAATTGTCAAGGGACTTAACTACACTACGTGTAGGCGCTTACGCTTGAAAGTCCATTATCCAATTCTAATATATTTTAAGTGTTGCTCTATAAGGAGGTAGCGAAAATGTACAAGGATATAGCAGAAGAAACCAAGGCATTTTTACTATCTCTTTCTTTATTTAATGAAAAATTAACTGAAAAAGATTATATGAGAAAACTTTATGCGATAGCAAATCAAATAAAGGATAATTATTATATTTATGAAATACCTAAAAAAAGTGGTGGAGTAAGAAAAATATATGCACCAAACTACACATTAAAATATATACAAAAACAAATAGTAAGAAACCTTTTACAAGAACAACGAATTTCTAAATATGCCAAAGCATATTATAAAGGAGCAACTTTAAAAGAAAATGCAGTTATCCACCAAAAAAAGTCGGTTATATTAAAGCTAGATTTACAAAATTTTTTTGAAAGCATTACCTTTAAACAAGTTTACGAAGAAGTGTTTTATATGTATCCGGAAAATATTCGTGTGTTACTTACTAACTTATGTTTATATGATAATCGTTTGCCACAAGGGGCTCCAACTTCTCCTTATATTTCGAATATTGTCATGCGTGAATTTGATGAAAGAATAGGTAAATGGTGTAAAGATAAAAAGATAAATTATACTCGTTATTCCGATGATTTAACTTTTTCGGGAGTTTTTGAACCAAAAGAAATTATCAAAAAGGTCAAAGAAGAACTTTATAAAAGAAATCTTAAATTAAATAAGAAAAAAATCCATGTCATCAAAAATTCTATGCAACAACGTGTAACAGGATTAGTTGTTAATCAAAAAATACAAGTTGCAAAATCTTATCGAAAAGAAATAAGAAAGGAAATGTATTATATAAGAAAATATGGAATAAAAAGTCATTTAGAAAAAATAAATAGTTCGAAAAATAAAGAAGAGTATATAAATTGTTTAAAAGGAAAAATTAATTTTGTATTAATGATAAATAAAGAAGATAAAGAATTTCAAAAATATCAGAAAGAAATAAATTGAGGTGAAAAAAATGAGAAAATTAGAAGAATTAAAAGAAAGGTTTTTGATATTAAAAAATAAAAGGAAAATATTAGACAAAGAAGATACTAAAACAATTCAAGCCCATAAAGACATTAATGGAGAGTTAAGAGATTATTATATTAGTGACCCAACTTCAGAAAGCAAAGCAAAGTATCTATCTGTTGTAAAATTAAAAGAAGATTACGAAAAACAACGTTTTATTTACCGAGGAGTAGTCTCCGCAGCAAATAACGCCTTTGGCATTCTAGAAACAAACTGTCCGCTAGATGAAATCGTGTCCACTTTGGCTGGTAATCTTTGTCTTCAAGAAATATTGGGTGAGGAATATTCATCAAAAGCACGAGATAGATATTATACAAAAATAAATGAAAGCTTAGAACTACCTGAAAATCATTATACTTATTTGACTAAACCTACAATTGCTTTAGGAACTTTAACAAAGAAAGAAAATGGCGATTTTGTGATTAGCGAAACAGTATCTATAGAAGTAGAAGAAAACCTAAAAAAAGAACGCGAGGAAGCAAATAGAAAAAAAGCCTTAACAAATAAAGAATCTATTGTGATGGATTTTGGCGATGGTATGATGCAAGTGAAAGAAGACTGTTGGTTATCTAAAGAAGATAAAATGGTTTACTGTGGTATCAACAAAGAAGCGTTGTACTATCGATATAAACCGGATTTTTCAAAAAAATTAAATGATGGCACATATGTATATATAGGCACATTACAATTAGGAGAGGGAAAAGGCGAGAAAAGAGCTGAAGACAATGTAATTGAATTAGTAAAACCATATAATTATCAACATGTAGTTATCTGGACAAATAAGCTTCAATTAGTAGAATACTTCATGGATAAAAAGTTTGACCATTTAAATTTTGCTTTAGGGAGCCTATTTACACTTCAAAATATAAAACAAGCTAAAGTAGGTCCGAATAATCAAAAAATTCTAGGAGGAATTGGTACAAATGTAGAAGGGTTAGTAGAAACTACTTTTGCTATCCCAGAAAATATAGAAAGTCTTGTAGAAGAATATTTAGAAAGTGATATGAATGATATTATCGACTTTAACGCATATTCTTCAAAATCAAAAAAATAAAGTAATGATTTTCTATATAATCACAATTTAAGAAACTTATCTAAAAAATTGACAATAAAACTTAATATGTGACAAAATCTATCAAAAAAAGCTCTTGATAGAAAAGAAAAGAGTCTATAGAATATCTTTCCAAGAAACGGAGAGATATTTTTATGATTGAAACCAAAGAAAAATTTTATACGGCAAAATATGATCGAGTTTTTAAAGAAATCTTCTTAAAAGAAGAAAATGAAGATTTATTAAAAAAACTTTTAAAAGTTGCTTTAAAAGAAGTTTCTATAAAAGAGATTAAAAAAGTTTTAAATATTGAAAAAA